>JAQBVZ010000033.1 GCA_027625205.1 Chloroflexota bacterium | reverse complement strand
GCTCCCCGTCAGCAAACCTTGGCCTACGCCAGGAATTGGAGAACGCCACATTTGCCACCGGCGTGGGCCTCCTTCTGTGGGGCATCCGCAACAAACACCATCAGCCCATCAGCGGCAAGGTGAACGTCAGCCATCAGGTCATGGACCGAGTAAAGGGATGGTTGTCATCCCTAATCCCGCAAGCGAACTGAAGAAACGGAATTGGACATGAACGCAGTGTTTAATAAACAACCCGCTCTGGCCGCCAGCCCGCGTCACAAAGCATAGGTTGTTCAGCAGCAGGCCCCGGCACGCGCCACGTACGGGAGCCCAAGGTTACAAACGCCACGGAGGTGAAAGGCCAATGGATTCAATGGAAAGACAGTTATTTGACGAGCCGTTTGAAGAAGATGTCCCCGGGACCAGCGCGAAGATTCCGTCTCCGGCAGCAGGGACTAGTTACGCCGACGCATACGCGATTAGCACAGACGGGCTGGCACAGATCAAGGTAATCGGCACGGGCGGAGGCGGCTGTAATGCAGTCGCACGCATGTACCGTGAGCGGGTCCCCGGTGTGGAGTATCTGGCCGTAAACACGGATGCTCAGCACCTCATGCGCAGTGAGATCCCCGTGAAGATCCGCATTGGTGAGAAGCTCACCCGCGGACTTGGCGTGGGTGGCAACCCTGAGATGGGCAAGGACTCCGCTGAAGAGTCTCGTGAAGAGCTCTATGAGGCTGTGCGTGGTTCTGACATGGTGTTTATTGCTGCTGGCATGGGCGGCGGCACCGGCACCGGCTCAGCACCTGTGGTTGCGGAGATTGCAAAGGAGACAGGCGCCCTGACCATTGCGGTGGTCACTAAGCCTTTCGCCTTTGAAGGTCGCAAGAGAGTCAAGCAGGCGGAAGACGGCATTCAAGCCCTCAAAGAGAAGGTGGACACACTCATTGTGATCCCCAACGACCGACTGCTGACCATGAGCGACGAGAAGATGACTGCTGCAAACGCCTTCAAGATGGCTGACGATGTCCTGCGACAGGGCGTGCAGGCCATCGCGGAGCTGGTCACGGTGCCCGGCGAGATCAACCTGGACTTCGCTGACATCAAGACCATCATGAGCGGCGCTGGCCCGGCTTGGATGGCCATTGGCACAGGCCGTGGTGAGGACCGCGCGGTTGAAGCGGCCCGGGCGGCCATCAACAGCCCTATGCTGGACGTCAGCATTGAAGGCGCACGGCGGGTGCTCTTCAACATCACCGGAGGCAGTGACCTTACCTTGCAAGAGGTGCAGGATGCAGCCGACATCATCAGCAAGGCAGTTGACCCGGAGGCAAACATCATCTTTGGGATGGTTACTGACCTGAAGATGGACGATGAGGTCCGCGTGACCATCATTGCCACTGACCTCCCCATCCTTGAGACCTCATCCTTGCGAGACGAGTCAATCTCTGACTTTCTCCGTGAGGCCCTTGGTAATGAAAGTGACCTGGACCTCCCTCCATTCCTTCGCGCCAGCCGGCGCGCCCAGGCCAAGTCCTAAATAACTAGGGTCTCTATCCCGTCCGTCGAGCCCGTGGGAGCCTCCCCCCACGGGCTCGTTTTTTTCGTGGTCACCTTCGCCCACACCAGCGGTGGCGTGGGAGGTACGCGCCGCTGCACCTGTTGCCCGTAAGTCATTTCCTTCTTGCACACTGCACGACATCTATGGTCTCCTACTATATGCAGGTTTTCCAGCATACTTGCTCGTAATATCTGGTAGGAAAACTCGTCGTGAAACCCCTTGACACCCCCTCCACATATCTTCAGAATAGCCATCTCCTGTTTACAGGTGAGCACTATATAGAGTGCTTTCTGCACGTTAAAATACAATATATAGGCGTAACGTCTTGACATTGGGCCTCCTGCAGTGTTCCATAGTAGTCCGCCGGAGCCCTGTCAATATGCTACTGAAGGTGTCACGGAATCATGCGCTGTCCCTACTGCGGGTCCACTGAATCACGAGTAACCGACTCACGAGAAACTGACGACGGCATACGCCGCCGCCGCGAATGTTCGCACTGCGGCGCACGGTTCACTACCTACGAGCGTGTGCAGAGCGCAACGCTGATGGTGGCCAAACGCGATAACCGGCGGGAGGAGTTCAACAGGGACAAACTCCTCCACAGCGTCCGAATCGCCTGCGCCAAGCGCCCACTGCCAACAGGGGCTTTAGAAAAGGCAGTGGGTGAGATAGAAACGGAGTTGCAGCAGTCGGGAAGAGCGGAAGTCCCCGCCGCCCTCATTGGCGAGATGGTGACCTCCAGGCTCCGAGAGTTGGATCGGGTAGCATACATCCGTTACGCCAGCGTCTACCGTGACTTTGATGACTTGGAGGAGTTCACCACTGCAATTGAAACCCTCCAAGGGTCCCAGATAGACGGACAGCAGGAAGCTTCAGCCGGACAGCTCAGGCTCCTGCCAGAGGAGCCCGCGGCACAGCGGCGGCCCCGCAGAGGACGGAGACCCCGTATGACCCTACCGGTGGACGCCAGTAGGACCAAACAAGAGACTGAAGAAGCTAGTACAAAGGAATGAGCGAAAGCCAGGAACGCTAACGCTCTCCAAACAATGAAGAATCCGCGCTCAAACGCGATTGCATGAAGGAGACCAAGATGGTGACCACACCCCAGTTGACTGAAAACGCCCTGACCGTTTTGAAGAGCCGGTATCTCATGAATGGTGAAACGCCCAAAGACCTCTTTTGGCGGGTAGCCAACGCAGTGGCTGCGCCGGAGGCAGACCCGGAGACTTGGGCTGCCCAATTTTATGAAATGATGGCGGACACCCGTTTCCTGCCCAACTCCCCCACCCTCTTTAACGCGGGCACTGGGGCAGGGACACTCTCCGCCTGCTTTGTGATTCCCGTAGAAGACACCATGGAATCCATCATGGAGGCAGCTACCACGTCTGCCATGATTCAGAAGTATGGCGGAGGCATTGGCTACTCCTTCTCCCAACTGCGGAGCAGGGGAAGCCACATAACCACCACTCACGGCAAGGCATGTGGCGCGGTGGCTGTGCTCAAGCTCATGTCAGCACTCTCTGACATGATTACGCAAGGCGGCAAACGCCATGGCGCCAACATGGGCATTCTGTCCATCTCTCACCCTGAGATATATGACTTCATCCACATGAAGGATGACTACGTTACTGCCCAAAACTTCAACATCTCCATAGCTGTGACTGATGAGTTCATGCAAGCGGTAGAGCAGGATGCGCAGTGGGACCTGGTGGATCCGTCTCTACATGAGGTCATGCAGACCGTCTCCGCCCGTGAACTGTGGAACGAAATTATCGACAGCGCCTGGAAGACGGGTGACCCCGGTCTCTACTTCATTGATGAGGCCAACCGCAACAACCCCACGCCTCACCTTGGAAGGCTGGAGAGCACCAACCCCTGCGGCGAAGTCCCATTGCTGGCCCACGAAGCCTGTAACTTGGGCTCCATTGACCTGGGTAAGTTCATCATCAAGGACGACGTTGGCACGCGGTTTGACTTCCGCTCCCTGGAGCAGTTGACGCGCATCTGTGCCCGCTTCTTGGACAACGTGGTAACCATCAACGAGTTTCCCACCACTGAGGTGGCCGATGCTGTCGCCACCACACGGAAGACCGGTCTCGGTGTGATGGGGTGGCATGACGCTCTCATCCAGCTTGGCATTCCCTATGCTGACCCAGCTGCCGTTGACTTGGCCAATGAGGTCATGGGCCTCATTAACCAGACCGCCAAAGAGGTCTCCATAGAACTGGCAGTGGAGCGCGGCCCCTACCCTGGCTGCGTTGGAGACCCCATCCGGAACGCCACGCGGACATGTATTGCCCCCACGGGCAGCATCTCCGCCATTGCTGGTGCGTCCTCCGGCATTGAACCCGTCTTTGCGCTGGCCTTTGTGAAGAACGTGCTGGACGGTAAGCAGTTACGAGAGGTCAACCCGCACCTCGAGCAGGTTGCCCGGGACCGGGGCTTCTGGAGCGACGATCTCATGGACCAGGTGTCCCAGACCGGCTCCATCCAGCACATAGACGGCATCCCTGACGATGTGAAGAGGGTCTTCGCCACCGCCATGGAGATTCCCTATGAGGCCCACATTGCCATGCAGGCGGCCTTCCAGGCCAACACTGACCTGGCCGTTTCCAAGACCATCAACATGCGCAGTGACGCAGCCCGGGATGATGTGGAGAAAGCCTACCTATTGTCCTACAACGCCAAGTGCACTGGCATCACCATCTACAGAGACGGCTCCAAGCCCACTCAGGTGCTGGAAGTGCCCGGCAGCCGGAAGCTTGAACAAGAAGAAGCGGCTGTGTACACCGGCGTCAGAGTCCCACGAGAGCGCCCACGCATGATCCGTGGCATCACGGAGCGGATGCGCACAGCCCAAGGCAACGCGTACGTAACCATCAACTTTGATGAAGATGGAACGCCCTTTGAGGTGTTCACCACCATTGGTAAGGCTGGCAGCACTGACCAGGCTAATTTGGAGGCCATCTCACGCCTGATATCACTGGCGCTGCGCTCTGGCATCCCTGCCGTTGAGGTGGTGGAGCAATTGCGGGGCATCACCAGTGAACCGGTGTGGGACCAAGGCAGGCTCATCAAGTCATCGCCTGACGCGGTGGCGCAGGTGCTGGCCATTCACGCCCTGGGCGGGTCAGAGCAAGAGTTGCGGCTCAAAGACACCTACGCCGCACAGTCGTCGCTATTCGTCAGCGCTGAAGAGTTGATGACACGCTCCAAAGACGGCGGGCCTTCCGGCCCCATAGACACCGTGTCTAACCTTCAGGTGGTTGGCATAACGGCAAATCAGTCCAAGTGTCCGGACTGCAATGGCCCGGTATTGATGCAAGAGGGATGCATGTCCTGCCCCTCCTGCGGCTGGAATAAGTGCGGATAGACAGGTAGAGCGGACCAACACAACCTAAGGAGGATCACGCATGGCCCAACAGCATTTACGCTGGCTTATGGACATAAGACTTCCACAGGTACCTAGGAACGGTCTGGACGCGGTCTATGCTGAAGAGTTGTTACACCGGCCTGGCCCCGTGGGGCTAAGCACCTCCATCAGCCTGGACAGAGTCTTGGTCACCAATGACCAGGAATTCCGCGGAGCATGGGAGCTCCCTCTAATGCATCCCGGGTTAGTGGTGCTGGATGGCGTTCCTGCTGACGGCCATGAGTTGGAACGCAACCTTATGCATTTGGAGTTTCGTCTGGGCCAGGATGAACGGCATGCTTCGCTAGCCGGGGAACGGTTCCTCGTGAAGCTGGATAAAGGCATATGCCAGATTATGGAAGATGGCACGGAGATGGCTTTTGAGCCTTGGAAGCAGGTGCACGTCCAGTCGGCCCCTGACTTTGCACGGCAGATGACTACACAAACAGCTCCGGCATGACCGGAGTCCTACGCGGGTTACTCACCCCCTGAGTTTCTCGTGTTCCCTCCTCCTCCTAGGTCCCTCTCGACGCGCCACGGGAGTGGGCCACCGGGCCCCGTAGAAACTACGGGGCCCACTTTATTGTCCAAAGCCAGAGCGCTACACCCGCTCAGCTGACCTGCGGAGCTCCTTGATATGCCGGTTGTGAGCAACCACCAGCACTACAAACGCTAGAAGGATTCCTCCACCCAAGGCTAGTGCGAAAGGCGCTGCCACCAACGCGGCCACACCTGCAAACTGCATCTCTCCCATCGGCCGGATGCTGGTGTGCGTCATGCCCCAAAGGCCCATCACCCGCCCCCGAAACTCATTGGGCACCAGCATGTGCATGGTGCTCTGGATGCCAACGTTGTAGACAGACCCACCCACGCCTGTCAAAGCGAGGAAAACCAGCGACAGTGGGTACCACGTGGATAGCCCGAACATGAGCAAGAAGCTCCCCAACACAAGTCCCCCGCCAATCATGGTCTTTCGCGGGCCAAAGGCGCTGGCCAGGCTGCTGGCGGAAAACGCGCCCGCCAAGCTCCCCACACCCATGGCCGTATACATGAAGCCAAGGCCAGACGGCCCCACGTCCAGGATGTCCTTGGCAAATACGGGGAACAGGACAGACAGGGAGAGCGCAAAAAACATACCAAAGTAGGCCATGCCAATGAGCCAGGCAAACACGCCGTTCGCTTTAACAAAAGCCAGGCCGTCCCTGATGTTCTGTAGCATGTTTCGGCCTGTCGCTCGGTGGACCGCCGGTAGATGTACGGTACGCAGGAACCCGGCGTACACCAAAAAGCCTACCGCTGTAATGGTGAACACCACGCCCCCTGCAATCATGGCTGATGAGGTGGCTCCAACAACCGTTGCCAGAGTGAAGCCTCCCACAACGGGGCCCAGCACCCGAGTACCGGGGTGGATGGTGGCGTTGAGGGACACCGCGCTGGTCATGGCCTTCCTCTCCACTAGTAGCGGGAACATTGCCTGACGGGCCGGGTTTTCAAAAGCGCCAAGGCTGGACATGACAAAGGCTCCGGCAATGACGTGCCACGCCTGTATGACCTCTGTAATTGCCAGCGCCGCCATGACGCCCATAACTGTCATCTGCAACATCTGCAGGAGGATGAGTAGCCGTCGCTGGTCCAGCTTGTCAGCCATCACGCCGCCAAAGAGTGTGAGCAGTGTGGCGGGGATGGCCTGGGCCAGCCCGTTGGCGCCCAACAGCAGCTTGGACCCGCTCAGCTCATAGATAAGCCAGCCCTCGGTCATCCACAGCATCTGCTGGCCGGATACCGATATGACAAAGCCAATCCAGAATCGCCGGAAGTCCTTGGACCGTAACGCACCGAACGTTGATACCTGAGCTTCAGGCTCTGGTGAGGTAGTCAATTTTGCGTCTCGAGAGTTGATTCAACCATTCATCACGCTACAGATGCGACATTGTACTCGCGCTGTCCAACAGCCGCGTTGCCTGGTGCCATGCCCTCTCCGCTATACTGGAGCGGTCATGCCAGAACAACCAACCATAGCCATCACCATGGGCGACCCTTGCGGCGTAGGCGCTGAGGTTATCGCCAAAGCCCTTGCCTTGCCAGAGCTACGTCCGCTCTGCCGCCCGCTGGTCATTGGAGACGCCACGGTCCTTCAGCGGGCCTTTGACTTGGTAGCGACGCCGCTTCAGGCGGTTGCCGTCTCATCACCTGACGACACTGTGGACAACGACGCCATAGCCGTGCTGGAAACACCCCTGGGAGCGGGCGTCGCGGCGCTGGCTCCTGGCGCCATTCATCCCGCAGCGGGACGCGCCAGCGCTGAATGGATACAC
>JAQBVZ010000032.1 GCA_027625205.1 Chloroflexota bacterium | reverse complement strand
CCCCGCTGGTCAAACATCAGCACGTTGTAGCCGCGCTGGACGAGCATGGAGGCGAGGTGGGTGATATGGCCGTCGCCGCCGGTGCGTGTGGAATTGATGCCGTGCACCAGCACCACAGCCTGAGCGCCTTCAGCATTGAGCCCGCCTTCCGCAGGAATAATCCAGCCGCGCAGTGCGACGTCGCCCAGGCGGGAGGCCAATTCAATCTCCTGGAAGCTCAGACCGTAGTCCGCTGGAGTGTCGAACAGGTCTTTACGGTCAGCCTGAGTGATGCTGGAGGCAATGAGGTAGGCAACCGCCATGTACGCAACCAGAATGGTGAGCGCCAAAGGCGGGAGCGTCCATTTTAGTACGCGCGGCATCATTAACTCCTAGGACGTATTGCCTAACACGGTTTCCTTGGTCCGGCCCAGTGGCTGCAACTGCGGCGAGTGTAGCATCACCTGCTCACGCTGCTCCCTGGAGATTGCAGCAGGCTGACGGGAGCATACGGCACACTGCCTCCCAGGGTGAGTGACGTATGTACTACCTTGCGCTGGTGTGAATACCAGCTTCCCGTGGTGGCACAACCGCCAGGCTTGGTGCATACGCCCCGTGTGTTACCAGCGTCCCGCAGGTAATATATTGGCCTCACAGAAGCCTGGCGAGGGCGTACCAAGGTGGCGGTATGGCAGTAGTACAAGAGTCAAGTCCTGAGAAACCCGTAGCGGTTGAAAAGCTGCCGGGCTACGCGGTCTTTGACGATTTCCGTTACAGTCAGCGGATAGCTGTGATGGTGCGCTGGGTCATCTTGGGCGCGTGGCTGTTCCTGCTGAACTACCGGAACCCGGATATCAACAAATTGGTCACTTTGAATGGCCTGGGCATGACGCTGGCAGCATTGAATGGGTACGTCCATTGGCGCATATGGAGAGGGCGGCCGGTCTCAAGAGGGTACGTCATTGCCCTCAGTTCCATGGACCTGGTGGTGATAACCGTAGGCATTGCGGTGACCACTGGATTTGCTAACACTTACTTTGTTTTCTACTACCCTGCGCTGCTTGGAATTCCCCTAGTGTTTTCATCACGGCGGCTTAGTTTTCTGGTCACGGGGATAGTTGCGATAGCCTACGCTGCCATCAGCATTTTCTTGGAGCCGGGTGTGGACGTAGACGAAAGGGAAGAGGCGGTGCTTATCACGCGCATTGTCATAATGTTTGGCGTGGTGATGGCGGCAAACATTATGGCCCGCATTGAACGGACCATGCGGAGAGAGGCTGTGGCAGCGGAGCGGGAGCGCTCTCACGAGAACCTTGAGTTGCAACGGAAGGCCCAGGCGGCAGAGATAGCGGCGCTGTCTGAGCGCAGCCGCATTGCCAGAGAGATTCACGATGGCGTGGCGCAGTCGATATACATGTTGAGCTTGAACCTGGAGACTGCAGTAGAGCTGGCGGCCAAGAAACATGAAGATTTACCAAAGAGGCTGGACTCTTTGGTGTCGCTGTCCAAGTCCACGCTGCTGGAGGTACGGCATTACATCTATGACCTGAAGCCCTATCTTGAGGGTGAGCAGAGCATGGAACACATGCTGGAGAACATCATTAGGGAGTTCAGGACGGTGGCGGGAGTGGACACGGCTTTGGAAACCAAGGGTGAGGAGCGCCATGTGCCCATCTCCGTGGCAACGGCCCTCTACCGGCTGACCCAGGAGGTGCTGGCCAACGCGTTCAAGCATGCGGAAGCTTCTAAAGTAAGCGTGGGTTTGGAGTTCTTGCCAGACGGCCTTCGTTTGACCGTCCATGATGACGGTCGTGGGTTCAACGTGGAGGAGAGCATCCCAGGCCATGATCTGACCAACATGCGCCAACGGACAGAAGAACTAGAGGGCAAATACACAATAGAGAGCGCTCCTGGGCAGGGAACGCACGTAAGTGTGTGGCTGCCTACCTGAATGTAGGGCTACGATTAGAGAGGTGAGGCAATGGCAAACATTCGTATCATGGTGGTGGATGACCATGAGGTGGTGCGCACCGGACTGCGGGCCATCCTGGAGCCGGAGGAAGACCTTGAGGTGATAGCGGAGGCTGGCTCCGGCGACGACGCTATTCAGGCCATTGGCAACCCGCCTCCAGATGTAGTCTTGATGGACGTACGGATGGGTGAAATGAGCGGTACGGAGGCGTGCAGGCTCATCAAGAGCGCCCACCCAGACGTGCGGGTGCTCATGCTCACCTCCTTTGGGGAGGAAGAGGCGGTGATGGCCGCCATCATGGCTGGGGCATCCGGGTATCTGCTCAAAAATGCTGGGCGCTCTGAGCTGTTGAGCGCTATCATGGCGGTGGCCGGGGGCCAGAGCCTTCTGGACCCGTCTGTGACAAAGCAGGTCATGGAGCGACTGGCATCTCTTACGCAGAAGGAGAGCGCCCACGCGGTGGAGACGCTCTCAGAACGTGAACGAGAGGTGGTGGAGCTGGTGGCGTGCGGGATGACCAACAAGGAGATTGCTGAGAAGCTCATCATCAGTGAGAACACCGCTCGTAATCATGTGAGTCGTATTCTGGACAAGCTGGGGCTCTCTCGGCGTAGTGAAGCTGCAGTCTTTGCGGCACAGCATGGTCTGTTGGATGCTGATCAGAAGGACAGGAACTAGCCGTTGCACTTTTTGCGTGAGCATCGCAGTTACCTCTTGCCGTCCTTCTTGCGCGCGGCCCTCATGGCAGGGCTTCTGGCGCCAGGGCTCATTGTGGGCTCCAACCCCCACCATCTGTTTGGGACTATGACTGCGATTCCTGTTGTGGCTTTTGTCGCCTTCATTCTGGGATTGATTTTCGCAAGCTCATGGCGTTGGAGGCCGCACCTGTGGGGCCTGTGGCTTGCATTGCCGTTACTTGGCTTCTTCATTGTTGAGGTGACAGTCCTACGCGGGCCATGGTTTGAGCCTGGGTGGTTCCTTTTGGTTATCTACCTGCCCGCCGTGCTGGCTGGGGCCTTTGGGGCGGTAGCTGGGTCAAGGTTGGTCCCGGGTTCGCCAACCGCGCTACTGGCGTTCCGGCTGGCGGCCATTTTCACCATCATGCTGGGCGCCATCAGCCTTGGCTTGTCGTTCCAGATACAGCCGCCGCCGGTTGCCGTGGCGGACGCTTTTGCGAAGTCTGTTGAAAGGAATGACGCCGAGGCTGCCTACGTTGCGTCGCACCCTAGCCTTCAAGAGCGAGAGTCGCTGCAGACGTTCACGGAGGCGGTGACGGGCGCTTTACCTATGCGCGGCGACGACGGTATCGAATGGGCCGTTCATCGCAATAACGACGCTGCCACTGTCGAATCGATACCTTCGCTGACGTATGGGGCTGACGTTCGTTTTTGGCTGAAGCTGGACGGCTACGTGTGGAAGATAACGGGGTATCGCATAGTCAACCAGTCTGGCGACGTTATCGAGAGTGGAGCAGAGCAGTAGGACGAATGGTATAGTTTGCCTTCACATCACGACCTGAGGAGACGCGACATGGCGACCCAACGGCTATCCCGTGTAATGACTCTGGCCATCCAGAAGTTTGACCGCTCATTGCCACTGCTCAACCGCACGGTGCCCATGGAAAACATCATGGCCAACCACGTGCCGGCAGGCGTGCCGGGCGTGATGGGCGTGCTGAAGGGCTATTTTGACGCGGCTGAAATCCCTCTGGCGCGCCTCGCTTTTGTGACTGATCAAGGTGACCCAGTGAAGGGCGTGCCGGTGTTCCCAGACCGTCTCTTTGTGCAGCAGTACGTCTACGTCCGAGCTGACAGTGATATTTACTCTCTGGCTGACCTGCGTGGTAAGAAGGTCCACGTGCCGGGGTATTTCATCACCGCTTCTCTCTGGCACAGAGCAGCTCTGCAGGAGGCGGGAGTCGAACCTCAAGAGGTCGAATGGACCACCTCCATTCCTGAATTGGACGACCGCCAGTCCTTGCCTGACGGCGTGAAGATCACCTACGTGCCAAGTCCGTACCTGGGTATGGAGCGGCTGCTGGACGGCACGGCGGACTGCCTGATGAGTGAGGCCACGCCTCCTGTGCCGCCGGACCAACGTGACAAGGTGCGTCGTTTGCATACAAACGCGCAGGAGTTGCAGAAGGACTACTACAAGCGCACGGGGTTCAACCCCATTGTCCACGTGATTGTGGCCACGAATGAAGCGCTCAAAGCGTGGCCTGACTTTGGCGTGGAGCTGTGTCGCGCATACGATCAGGCAAAGGCACAGGCATACCAGTGGCTGCAGAATGAGCGCACCAACACCATTCCCCTGATGCGGGGCTACCTGGATGAGACGATGGATATGTTTGGTGACGACCCGTGGCCCTACGGCCTTGGCCCGAACCGCGCAGAGATAGACCAGTTCCTCCAGTACGCCCAGGAACAAGGGCTGACGCGACGCCGCCTTGTACCGGAGGAGCTTTTTGATGAGCGGTCATTGTCATACCAGTTCACGGCCAAGATGGAGCCTGGGTCTGAGCCAGGCGGCGGCGTGTGGCCTGGTGCAGTGGTATAGGTGTCGATTAAGGCGCGCTAGGGCAGTTAATATAACCGTTTGTTGACACACCGCTACCTGCTGGCTATTATCAAGTTACTATGTATTGCACCTGCGTCTGTATAAACGTTCCATAGGCCAAAGGCATCCCAGTTCAGGGACGCCCCCGTCAGCCTATGGACACCATATGGACGGGGGCTTTTTTATTGTCAAAAATCTAGTCCATGTGACTAGGCCAGCCGATTACGAGGAGACAGACTTCAATGGCGACCAACGTTGCAACAAGTGATGGTTCTGGCCGGGGATGGTTGCGTGAGACCTTCAGCTTTCCTCACCCGGTGAACGAGTATGCCGCCAGGAGCGTGGCCGCCATGGTGGTGGTGCTTGCTCTAGCTATCGTCCTGTTTGACGTCCGCTGGCTGCTCTTTGTGCTAGCGTACGGTTTTTTGGCCCGTGTGCTTACGGGCCCCAGCCTGAGTCCCATGGGGATGCTTGCCACGAAGCTCATTGCTCCCAAGCTCCTTAAGCGCAACAGGGCAGTTGCCGGTCCGCCCAAGCGGTTTGCTCAGACGGTTGGCCTGGTCTTCTCCGTGACTGCCGTTGTGCTGGCCTATGGCTTCGGGCTGGTGGGAGCTGCCTACGCGGTAGTGGGCGTGCTTATCTTCTTCGCGGCACTGGAGGCCTTTGTTGGCTTCTGCACCGGGTGCTTTGTTTTTGGCTATCTCATGCGCTGGGGTGTCATCCCTGACGATGTTTGTGAGCGTTGCAACAATATCCAGTACGCGGAAGAGGCCATAGCGGCCTTTGAGGCTGAGCAGGCCCAGAAGCAAGCAACCTCCTAAGAACGACGCTTCTCCTGTTGCCCTTCGAGAGCCTCAGGACGAAAGGATGCGCAAGCGATTGACGTTTTGTCTCTGCCGCCCTTGTCAGCCCATGACCTGTCTGCTACCGTTGCGGTGCTATGCACCAGACCCGTCGTGGTCGTCAGTCCATCAAAGCGTCTCTGTTCATCACCTGCACCATTGATCAGTTCTATCCCCAGGTGGGCGAAGCTGTGGTCAAGGTGCTCCGCCGCCTTGGCGTTGACGTGAGCTTCCCTGAAGCCCAGACCTGCTGTGGCCAGCCCTTCTTCAACGGAGGCTACCGGCAGGAGGCCACTGACCTGGCACGCCGTTTCCTGGACGTGTTTGACGGGAACGACTACGTGATTGTGCCGTCAGGCTCCTGTGGCAGCATGGTGCGTTCCTTCTATTCCGAGCTTTTCGCTGACGATGCAGATGCTTTGGCCCGTGCTGAGGATCTGGTCTCCCGCACCTATGAATTCTCTGAGTTCATTGTGAACGTGCTTGAAGTCACGGACGTTGGCGCGTCATTCGCGGGCAAGGTCACCTACCACGACGCCTGCCACTTGCTTCGAGAGCTCCACGATGAAGACCAACCACGGTCACTCATTCAAGCCGTCAAGGGAGTTGAGCTTGTGGAAATGGAAGCATCACAGGCCTGTTGCGGTTTTGGCGGCCTCTTCTCTGTAAAGTTCCCGCATATCTCCACTGCCATCCTGGACAGCAAGCTTCAGGCCATTGAGGCCAGCGGTGCGGACGTGGTGGTGGCCAATGACAGTGGTTGCCTCATGCAGATGGGCGGGGCCATGAGCCGTCGCAACATGAAGGCGAAGCCCATGCACCTGGCCGAGCTGCTGGCCCAGGACGGGGGACGCGCCTAATGAGTGAGGTTAAGAGCAAGGCATTCCAATCAGCCTCCAAGTCAGCTTTGGATGACAAGGGGCTCCAGCGGCTCTTGGGCCGTGTGGTCCACGGCTTCGCGGACCTGCGTGACGCTGCGGTAGAAGAGGTCACGGAGCCAGTCTGGGAGCAGTTGCGGGAGCGGGCCCGGTCCATTAAACAACAGACGCTGGCCAATCTTGACTACTACCTTGAGTTGGTGGATAAGTCAGTTACCAGGAACGGCGGCCACGTCCACTTTGCCAAGGATGCGGATGAGGCCAACAAGATTGTTTTGGAGATTGCCAAGCGCCATGACGTGAAGCGCGTGGTCAAGAGCAAGTCCATGGTCTCTGAGGAGATTGGTATCAACCAGGTGCTGGAGGCCAACGGCATTGAGCCGGTGGAGACGGACCTTGGGGAGTACATCATCCAGCTTGCCAAAGAGACGCCCTTTCACATCATTGCCCCTGCATTGCACAAGTCCAAGGAGCAGGTCTCCGATCTCTTCCACGACTGGCTGAAGTCCCAACCAACCAATGAGATTGAAGAGCTTTGCCGTACTGCCCGGGATGAATTGCGTGACAAATTTGCCACCGCAGACATGGGCATCACCGGAGCCAACTTCATTGTGGCGGAGACCGGCACGGTGATGCTGGTAACTAACGAGGGCAACGGGCGCATGACAACCTCAGTGCCTAGAGTGCAGGTGACCCTGGCAGGCATGGAAAAAGTGGTGCCCGCGTTGGAAGACCTGGCCACGTTCATCAGGTTGTTGCCTCGCTCCGCAACCGGCCAGCGCATCTCTACCTACACTACGTTCGTGGGCGGGCCCCGCTCAGCGACTGACGAGGACGGCCCAGAGGAGTTCCACCTTGTTTTGGTGGACAACGGCCGCATGAACGTGTTGAAGGACCCGGAGATGCGAGAGGTGCTCCAGTGCATCCGCTGCGGCGCATGTCTGAATACCTGTCCCGTGTACCAGAAGGTGGGCGGCCACGCTTACGGCTGGGTGTACTCAGGTCCCATTGGCGCGATTCTCACGCCCTTGTTGGTTGGCATGGATGAGGGCAAAGAGCTCCCGTTTGCGTCGTCATTGTGTGGCGCATGCAAGGACGTATTCCCT
>JAQBVZ010000031.1 GCA_027625205.1 Chloroflexota bacterium | reverse complement strand
TCTGCATGGAGGAGTAACCGGCGTGGCGGAGCGTGGCGTTGCCCTGGTCCACCTGGCCTGTCAGCTACAGCGATACGCCGTAGGAGCGGATGAGGCCGTCTTGCAGCAGAGCCTTCAACGCCTCCTTTATGTTGGGGTCCTCGATTTCCTCTGTCGTTGGGTTGTGCAGCAGGTACACGTCTATGGCGCCACGACGTAGCCTCTGCAGGCTGGCCTCCGCCGCAGGGCGCATACGTTCCGGCGTGATGGGGCCTCCATTGGCGCCAATCTTGGTGCAGATGACCACGTCCTTCTTGTTGCCCAGCACCCTGCCTATGACCTCTTCACTGCGACCGTCGGAGTACGACTCCGCCGTGTCGAAGAAGGTGATGCCGCGATCGTAGGCATGCTGGACGGCGGCGGCCCCTTGCTCTTCTTCCACCACGCCCAGGGTGCCCTGGCCGGAGATGGTGTTGGAGCCAAAGCCAACCTCTGAGACCGTGATGCCTGTATTGCCCAAAGGCCGGTACTTCATGGAGGTCTCCTTACTTCTTTTCCCGCAGCGCCCTGTATACCCGCTCCGCCGACAGCGGTAGGTCGTTGACTCGCACGCCGGTGGCGTCGGCAAGGGCGTTGGCGATAGCCGGGGCCACGCCCAGGGTCGGCGCCTCACCTATGGCCTTCACGTTGTACGGCCCCGTACCATCATTGGACTCCAGCAGCACCGTCTGCATGGGCGGTATGTCCCCAATGCTTGGCACCTTATAGTCGCTGAAGGAGAGCGTGGTCACGTGCCCATCCTCAATGATGAGGTCCTCCATCAGCCCGTAGCCTATGCCCTGGACCACACCGCCGTTGATCTGGCCCTGATGTCCCACCGGACTCATCACCGTCCCTACGTCATGGGCCGTGGTCAGTCGCAGTAGCTTCACGTGTCCTGTCTCCGGGTCCACTTCAATCTCCGCGATTTGCGCGCAGAACGACGTCACCTCAGGGCGGCCTTCCTGCTTGGAGTAGGCGCGACCCGACACCGCTGCGCCTGGCGTCCGTGCCACCAGCTCTGGCCACGTCAGCTTCTCTTCGGTGTTCTGGTTGACGACCACCTCCCCATCGTAGGTGACTTTGTCGTGAGGCCAGCCCATCACTTCAGCCGCCTGCTTTATGAGTTCAGTGCGTGCGTTCTGAGCGGCGTCGTAGGCGGCGGGCACCGCCATGCGTGTGGTGCGACTGCCAGCCACCCCTGAGTCGAAGGGCACCATGTCGGTGTTCCACACCTGCACGTGGACGCGGCCAGCGGATATGCCAAGCTCCTCCGCTGCCACCTGGGCCAGCATGGTGTACGTGCCAGAGCCCTGCTCAAACAGTGATGTCTCCAACAGAACGGAGCCATCCGGCTTCAATGTCACGGCGCAGTGGGTCTCGCCTGGTGAGCCTGGACGTGCGCACATGGCTATGCCGCGTCCCACATTGACTGGCTTGGGGTCGCGATACCCGCTGGCCTCCACAGCCGCTTCCAGTGTTTCGACCGCGCGTATGTTGGAGAAGGTCTCACCCATGGGCGTGAGGTCTTCGTCTCGGACAGTGTTCTTCAACCTGAACTCCAACGGGTCCATGCCCATCTTGCGAGCAACGTCGTCCACATGGGACTCAATGGCAAAGGTGCCCTGGGCCTCTCCGGGGCCGCGCATATAACCGCAGGGGATGAGGTTGGTGTACACGTGGGACACGTTGAACTGAGCGTTGGGTATACGGAGGTTTCCAGCTATCCCGCCCACTCCCGCCAGGAATCCCCAGGGCATCAGGGCAGCGTAAGCGCCGCTGTTAAAGATAAGGTGTTCCTGATGAGCGGTAATGGTGCCGTCGTTCTTGACGCCCGTCTTCACACGGATGATGGAGCCGTGACGGGGGTTGCCCGCCATGAACTCCTCTATATACTCCATGACCATCTTCACCGGCTTGCCTGTTTTGAGCGAGAGGAAGTAGCAAAGGCACTCGTCCATGACCGGCCCCTTGGCTCCAAAGTCACCGCCAATGTAGTTGTGATTGATGACCACCTGGTCTTCCGGCAGTTCCAGAGCAGCCACCAACGCCTGCTTCAGGTTGTACGGTGTCTTATTGGTGGCCCACACCTGCACACGGCCATCGCCGTCCACCCATACGGTGCAAGCACGGGGTTCCAGGTACGCCTGGTGTACGCGGGTGGTGGTGTAGGTGTCTTCAAATATCTGGTCTGCCTCAGCGAAACCCTTCTCCACGTCACCGGAGCCAAGGGTGTTGCTGAAGAACACGTTGCTTGGCTTTTCAGGCGGCCTGAGCACGCCGTCGTAAGTCAGGAGGTCGGGGTGCAGTAGGGGAGCGCCGTCTTTCATCGCCTCTAGCGGGTCGGTCAGTGGCGTTAGCTCTTCGTAGTCCACCTCTATGAGGGCCAGCGCCTGCTCTGCGATGTCCTCATCGTCGGCCGCCACCACCGCCACCTTCTCACCAACGAAGCGCACCTTGTTCTGGGCCAGGGGCGGCAGGTCTCTGAGCGTCCGACCCTGCATAACGCCTTTCACGTCTTTTCCAGTGAGCACCGCGTGGACGCCGGGTAGCTTCTCTGCTTTAGAGGTGTCGATGCTGCGGATGCGCGCGTGAGGGAATGGACTGCGTAGCGCCTTGCCCCAGAGGACGCCTGGAAGCTGGACGTCGGCCGCATACTTCGCGGAGCCTGTCACCTTCTCCGGGCCGTCTGTGCGCGTCGCTGGCTGTCCTACGACTTTGTATGTAGTCATGGCACCTCCGCCTGTCATGTCGACTGTTAGGGGACTCATATATCACGGATGGCGTGAGGGGGCAATGGAAGTTGCAATTCATAAAGCATCTTCTCTGACTGGCGGTGCATCAAATGAGCGCTGGACAAAATCTACAGGCAATCGTACTCAGGAGCGTGAAAATGGCAGTGGACAATGGCCGTACGGCATTGGTAATCATCGACCCGCAGAACGACTTTCTGTCGGAGGGCGGCGTCGTTTGGGATTTGGTAGGGGAGGGAGTGGTCAAGAATGACGTGGTGAACAAGCTGAAGAACCTGATTTCTAAGGCCAAGGGCGCAGGCATTCCTGTGTATTACAGCCCGCACTACTACGATAAAGAGTACGCGGACTGGAAGAACCTCAACTTCATTGACAACGTGATGTTTGAGCGCAAGATGTTCACCCGTGGCGAGTGGGGCGCTGAGTTCCATTCGGACCTGTTGCCTGGCGACGACACCGTCGTGTGCGCTCCGCACAAGGGCCTTAGCGGTTTCCACACCAGTGATGTAGACATTCAACTCCGCAAGCGCGGAATTGACACCATTTACCTGGCAGGTATGTCCGCCAACCTCTGCGTGGAATCGCACCTACGAGACGCTGAGGAACGCGGCTACGAGGTCGTTATCGTTAACGACGCCACAGCCGCCCCAGGTGAAGATGCCTATAAGGCGGCTCTCACCAATTACATGTTCATTGCCCATGAGTCCATCACAGCTGAAGAGGCCCTAAGCCGCTTGGGATAAGGCATAGGCCTATGACGATTGTAGGGGCGCACCATTGGTGCGCCCCTACTTGTGTTTACTAGCGTTCTTGCATCTATGGGAAGCGGCAGAGTCCCTACACCTCGTTGGCGGATATCACTTTCGCAAGGCTGCTGTGGATGGCAGCCTTCTCTTTATCTGTCAGGTATTGGAGGCACCGGTCCCGCACGGCTTGCTGGTGGCCTGGCATCACTCGCTCAAACTCTTTGCGGCCAGCGTCAGTAAGCGATACGTCAAATCTGCGGCGGTCGGTTTTTGATAACTTGCGTTCCACCAGTCCGGCGGCTTCCATCCTGTCCAACAACCGGGTCAGCCCGCTGCGGCTCAGCACCACGTTGTCAGCCAGCGTGCTTAAAGGAGTCTCAGGTTCTGAGTACTGTGCAAGGTTAATGAGCACGTCAAACCAGTCCAGCTGGAGGTTGTCCGCCTGCATATCCGCGCCCAACCCTCTCATGACCAAAGTGCTGGAACGCAGGATTGCCCACCAGGCCTTACCCTCTAAATCCGTCCATTCATTGCTCATGCAGGTATAGTACCAAATATCTGTGCAAAATCAACTATTGACAACGCTTTAGTTCTGTGGATAATACTTGCTGTCGCAAATATTGCGATATCAATATACCGACCAAAAGAGGTGTAACATGGCAGGTCCACTAGATGCAGTGAAGGCAATCCACAATGCGTTCAGGAACGACATCGACGCCATTGATGCTGCGGCGTATGCGGCGGCGAAAGGAAATGGCGATCTGAGCGCAGTCATCGCTCGATACGAATTCTTCAACGAAATCCTAGACTGGCACGCCCAGGGTGAAGAAAAGGCGGTCTTTCCCAAGGTTGAGGAGATAGCCCCCTTGGTCGCTGAGGCCTACATCACGGACCACCGTGGCTTGGACGCGTTGTTTGCGTCAATGAATGACAAGATCTCATCAAAGGACGCGTTGCAGACCGCGCGAGTCACTGCAGCGTTCAAGTTCCATCTGGACATTCACTTGGACAAAGAAGACGCCCACCTCTATCGCATCCTTGGTGAGCGGGTGGAGATGCCTGAGCAGGGGAAGATTGTAGGGATTATGGCTGGTGAAGTGCCGCAGGACCGTTTTCCGGAGCTCGTCCAGTGGATGTACCCACTGATGGGCCTTGATGATAGAGAGAACATGACCCGGATATGGCAGATGGTCATGCCTGAGCCCGCTTTTGCTGGAGCAAAGGGCTTGATCCAGCAGACGCTGGGAGATGAATGGTCAGCGCTAACAGGCCGGATTCCGGAACTCGCCTCCTAACTGGGCTACTCTAACGCTAATGATACAGGGTAGGGGCGCACACCAGCGCCCCTACCTCTTTACAGTTCAGGCCACCGCGTGTGCCAGCTGGTCCGCTCCTGGTACGCATGTCCCGTCTGGAAGAGTGTGAGCTCGTCAAAAGGGCGGGCCGCCAATTGCAAACCCATGGGCAGGCCACCTTTCGTGAATCCGCAGGGCACTGAGAGTGCGGGTACGGCGGCCAGGTTGAACGGCCCCGTCGCGCCGCGTACGCCGTAGAACCCGCGCAGCACCTCTTCCACACTGCCAAAGCCGCCTGCATTCGTGGAGATGAGTGGCGCGGGCGTGGACTGGGTGGGCGTCACCAACACGTCTACCTGGGCAAACGCCTCCATTACCAGGCGTCGCATAATCACGCGGAAGCGCAGCGCCTTGTCGCGTAGCTCTGTTGGCATAAGCATTCCTGCCATCAGCCTTCGGCGTGTCGGCGTGTCGTATTCAGCGGCGTGTTCCCGTAGAAGGTGCCGGTGCACGTAGGCGACGTCTGCGTCCGTGACGGCGGCTGAGATAAGCCCCCCGTTGGTAAAGAGTGGGATGGAGATGTCAGTGACCGCCGCCCCCAACGCTTCAAGCTCCTTTGCAGCTTGCTCAACGCCCGCCTTGGTCTCAGCGTCCAGCGCTGGGCTTTCCATGGCCTCCCGCACAATGGCGACGCGTAGGCCATTCAGACCGTCTCGCGCTTGAAACGATGGCACCGCTGCTTGTGACGTTGTGGCGTCCTTGGGGTCGTGCCCCGCTATGGCCTGGAACACCAGCGCGCAGTCTTCCACTGTCTTGGTCATGGGGCCTGCCTGGTCCATGGACCAGGAGACGCTCGCCACCCGGTAGCGGCTGAAGCGTCCCCACGTTGGCCGGAGCCCCGTAACGCCGCACCATGAGGCCGGTATGCGTATGGAGCCAGCGGTGTCCTCGCCAATGGCCGCCGCTGCTAACGACGCCGCCACCGCGATGCCTGAACCGCTGCTGGAGTGTCCCGGTTGCCGCTCCCTGTCCCATGGGTTGCGAGGCGTGCCATGGGGATGCACCACGTTGCCGCCCATCGCAAACTCGCTCAGATTCAACTTGCCCAACAGGATTGCGCCCTGATCTTTGAGGCGGGCCACCAGCGTTGAGTCCTCGCCGGCCACGTCTTTGATGAACGATGTCCCCATGGTGGTGGGCAGGCCCTTGGCGTCCATCTGGTCTTTGACAGCGATAGGCACGCCTGCCAGCAGACCATTGGCTGAGCCCTTCGCAAGCTCGCCTTCTGCCTGCTTCGCTGCCGCCAATGCGCCTTTGGCGTCAACGGTGATGTACGCGTGCAAGTCGCCGTCCAGCCGTTCGATACGCTCCAGATACGCCTCCGTCAGTTCTACCGGCGATACCTCTTTGGCCTTCAGCATGGCTGACAGCTTGGTGACGGGCAGTGCTACTAGCTCTTCATTTGCCATATCACGCCTCCTCCCGTGGGAACACGGACATTGGCTCGGTGGAGTCCAGGTCCGGGTGCTCCAGGCCGCCCAGAGCCTGACGCAGTGCGTTGACGCGGTGGGCCACCTCCGTCACGTCCTCTTCAGTGGAGGTCACCCCTAGCGAGTCGAGCATGGCCTGTACCTGTTCACGGCTTAACGGCATCATGTAGTTGTCGCTCCTTATTGACTGGGCCAGCGTTTAGCGCGCCTATCTTATAGAATCGCGGGGCGGAAATCTTGTTCAAGGTACGGATGCATGGGGCAGGCAGCTACCGTGGAAGGCACATGGCTCCAGGCACGTAACCTGGGGCTCCTGGCGTTGGCTGAGCTGCTGGGTCTCACGCTCTGGTTTAGCGCATCGGCCGTCGCGCCCGCTATTCAGGAGGACTGGGGCCTCTCCACGGCAGGTGCGGCCTGGCTCACCATGGCCGTTCAGATTTGAATCGTGGTAGGCACCTTGGGCAGCGGACTCCTCAACCTACCTGACCTTGTGAACACAAGGCGTCTCTTTGCAGTGAGCGCGTTTCTGGGCGCGGCCTCCAACGCCGCCTTTGCGTTCATGGCTGACGGCCTGGCGGAGGGCATCATCTTTCGTTTTCTCACCGGTCTCTTCCTGGCAGGCGTTTACCCCATAGGGATGAAACTGGCCTCCACGTGGGCGGTCAGGAACAGGGGACTGGCCATCGGCCTGCTGGTGGGCGCGCTCACTGTGGGTTCGGCGTCACCTCACCTTGTGCGCAGCTTGACGGACTTCGATTGGCCCCAGTTGATATTGGTGTCTTCGGGACTGGCGGCTGTTGGAGGGTTGGTGGTGGTACTGTTCGTAAAAGAGGGCCCATTCACGGCCCGTGGCGCAAAGTTTGAACCCCGGTTTATCTGGTGGGTGCTCTCCCGTGCGGGGTTGCGGCTGGCCAATTTGGGTTATCTGGGGCATATGTGGGAGCTCTACGCCATGTGGACATGGGTGCCCATTTTCCTGCTGGCCAACTTTGAAGAGCGAGGCGAGACTGCCACGATGGCCGCGGCCCTTGCCTTTGCGATTGTAGCTGTGGGAGGTATAGGCAGCGTTGC
>JAQBVZ010000030.1 GCA_027625205.1 Chloroflexota bacterium | reverse complement strand
CCTCGACGTGAGAAAGCCAGTGCTGCATGTACAACGTTGCGCCAGTTAGACTCTGTGCCTAAAATAGCGGGCCAAGAGATGATGTGGCGACGATACAGTTCAAGGAGGTGCCCAAATGGACCAGTTCAGCACCAACCGGCTACACAACATTGTACTCCTGTCCCATTCCGGGGCTGGGAAAACCTCTTTGGCGGAGGCGGTGCTCTTAGCTACTCATATGGTTAGCCGCCTGGGAAAAGTGGAGGACGGCACACATTGGCTGTATGAACCCTGAGGGCTGCCAGACCACGGTTGAGGCGGCGGTGCCGCAGGCAGAGGGGTTGCAGTACGCCACAGCACTACGTGCGCTCACCCATGGACAAGGCTACTTTGACGCGACGTTTGACCACTATGCGGCGGTCCCCGCCCACCTCATCCCGCACATTGTGTCTGAGGTCAAAGGTGAGCCTGCTCACGTCTAGGGTTTCATTCCCAGTCAATCAAGAAGGGGCCTCATATGAGGCCCCTTCTTCTTTTCTCTATTCTCTATGCGGGAGGTGGCTAGCTCTTGCCCGCTCGTGACCACAGTGTATGGAACGGGCCCTCGCCTCGGATCATGGCTGCCAGAGAACGCCGCTCCCACTTCTTTAGCTCGTTCACGGCGTCTTGGCATGACGTGACAGCGTCCTTGAAGCCAGTCTCCGCCACCCGCTGTACCAAGCGGTCCCATATCTCGCTCCGGACTAGGGCGTCCACAGAACCGGGCCATGGTAGGGCCACCATGTCTTTGGCGCGGGGCAGATTGGGCCGCTTTTGGTTCAACTGGCGCAACCTCCGCTCTGAGGAACCCAGGGGAGGGCTCACCATAATGAGCGGTGGGTCATCAGCCGTTGTGCGGTAGTCATACACAAGGCATTGGCCTAAGAACGGCATGATGATAGTAATCACCTCTGCCTGGTCAATGTCATTCAAGATGTCAGCCATGTCACGGTTAAACTCAGGCTCCACGGCACCACCCTCCTTGACCGCTACTGCAACAGTTCATGCAGTTGGTCTATGAACGCTGGTAACACCTTCTGCCAGTCGCCGACAACTCCAAAACGGGCCTCTTTGAAAATATTGGCCCCAGCATCTTTGTTAATGGCAACAATGGCCCTTGCGCTGCTGCACCCAGCCATGTGTTGGCTCGCTCCAGATATGCCCACGGCTATGTACAGGTCCGGCGTCACCGTCTTACCCGTTAAGCCTACCTGATAGCTGGACGGTAGCCAACCCGCGTCGCAGACCGCTCGGGACGCACCCACGGCGCCGCCTATTAAAGAGGCGAGGTCCTTCAGCGGCTCAAACCCTTCGGGCCCGCCCAACCCACGCCCGCCACTTACCACCACCTTGGCGTCTTCAAGCCTGATACCTTCTGAGGGGCGCTCTGTTCGGTCAACGACCCTTGCTTTCACCACTGAATCATCCAATTGAATATCCAGCGTCTTGATCTCACCTATACGACTGGCGTCGGGCTCCAGCGGCTCTACGCTTTTGGGACGTAGCGCTGCCACCGCTGGAGTCTGTAGGCACGCCACTTTGGCAATGGCACTGCCACCGTATACAGGGCGGGTTGCCACTAGCCGCTGTTGGCTGTCCACTTCCAGTGTCGCGCAGTCTTGCGCTAGGGCAGTACCTAACCGGAAGGCTACTCTGGGCAGCACATCACGGCCAAGGAGCGTCTTGGACCCTATCACGTACCGGGGTGATGCCACCTGGGCTGCTCGTTCTGCCACCGCCACCACAGCGTCTGGGGGCGTGCCCTCCAACACCGGGCTGACAACGGTGTACACCGTGTCCGCGCCTGCGGAAATTCCCTGTTGCGGGGCGTCGCCAAGGTCAGCCCCGGCTATCACCAGGCTTACAGGCTCTCCGCCCAACGCCCCGGAAAGGCTCCGGGCCGCGCTGAGGGCTTCACGCGTTACCAGGGCAAGCTCACTGCCTGCAAGCTCGCCAATGACTAAGATTCCCTGTCCGTCTGCCATGTTTCTCCAAGTGGCACGCCGGTATCAGGCGTGCGGAATTTCATATGTGCGCTAGACCAGCTTCGCCTCGCGGAGCTTCAACGCAAGCTTCCGTCCAGCGTCCGCGTCGTCTTCACCTTCAATGAACTCACACGCAGCGCCGCTTTCAGGCAATGCCAACCCAACCAACTCCAGGCCGGGCGTCAGACTGGACATGTCCAGGCCAACGTCGGCTACTGACCAGATGGTTGGCGCCTTGCGTCCAGCCGCCATGATGCCGCGCAGGGTTGGGTATCGCGCCTGTCCAAGCTCATTGGATACCGTCACCAAGGCGGGAAGCGTTATCTCCACCGTCTCGGAGCCGTCGGGGAGTACCCGTTCGATTCTGGCGATGCCGTTCTCAACGGCCACCCTCTTTGCGATGGTCGTGACCGCCAACCCCAGCTTCTCCGCCAGGCCGAGAGGCACCTGAGCGTTGTCCCAGTCAGAGGCTTGCCGTCCGCAGAGCACCAGGTCAACATCGCCCAGCTTACGGATGGCTGCGGCCAGCACGTGCACCGCCACTGATGGGTCTGGGCTGTTGACCAGGGCGTCATCCTGGACCAGCACCAATTCATCTGCGCCCATGGCTAGCGGCTTTTTCATCACGTCCATGGCAAAACTGGCGCCAATGGAGAGGACCGTCACGTTGGTGTCAGGGGCCGCGTCCTTGATCTGTAGCGCAGCCTCAATGGCCTGCTCGTCAAAGCCATTGACCACCGGCGGGACGCTGGCAGGCGGCAACACCTGGAGGGCTTGTGGGTCTATGCGGAACGCCGACGCAGGCGTTTCCGGGTCGATTACTTGCTTTGCGGTAACGACGATTCGTAGCGGCATGGGAACCTTAATGAAGTAGGGAATTGTGAAATCTTATGCTAGCATCGGCAACTTGCCGCCGCAAGGCGAACCGAAAGAGGCAGCTAGGCGATTGTGAGCGGGCTTCCACCGTGTTTCTTCTTGTGCTGCTACAATCCGGCCAGACCCTCAGGTATAAGGTGCCCTTTGCTTCCCATAAGTCTCAAACTCCGTAACTTCCTCTCCTACCGTGAAGACGTTCCCACCCTCCATCTGGAGAACGTCCACGTTGCGTGCCTGTGCGGGGCCAACGGTCATGGGAAGTCTGCTCTTCTGGACGCCATGACGTGGGCGTTGTGGGGCCGTGCCCGCGGTCAGCGTCAGGAGCAGTTGCTCCACCAGGGCCAGCAGGAGATGCAGGTTGACCTGGAGTTTGAGGTGAGTGGCCAGCGGTACAAGGCCGTGCGCCGGTACTCCAAGACCAGACGCACCGGTACCAGCGCCCTTGACCTCCATATCTGGGCTGGTGAGTCATACCGCCCCATTACTGGCGACACCATCTCCGCCACGCAAGCCCACATCCAGCGGCTCATCAACATGGACTACGAGACGTTTGTGAACAGTGCGTTCCTGCTCCAGGGCAGGGCGGACATCTTCACCATGTCCACGCCCGCCCAGCGCAAGGAGGTACTTGGCAAGGTGCTTGGTCTGGGTCTCTATGACCGGCTGGAAGACCGGGCCAAAGCCCACGCCAGGGACGCCAACGCTGCATTGGAGACTGCGGGAGCAGTCATGCAACGGCTGCAAGAGCAGGCGGCGCAGAAGCCTGAAGCCAAGGCCGCCAAGGAGCAGTCCGAGGCTGAATTGGCCACTGCTCAACAGCTTCTGACCTCTCTGGACGGCAGGTTGGAACTCTTGGTCAAGCAGATCACCACTCTGGATCAGCGCAGGCAAGAGGTGCAGGCGCAGGAAGACCAACGGCGCCAGGCTGCGGCCCGTGCCAAAGAGGCGGAAGATGAGGTTGTCACGCTCCGTACGCGCCTCGATGGCTGGCGTGAGGTGCTGGCGCGTGAAGAGCAGATTGCCGCGGGGGTGCAAGAACTGACCAGTGCGCGTAATCGATTAACCGCACTGCAAGGCGCTGTCCAGCGCGTGCGTGAGCTTGAGGGTGCTCTGCACGGCCATGAGCAACGTATTGCTGGAGCAAAGGCCACGCTGGAGAGCGACGTCCGCGCTCTGGAGCGTCGTGTGTCGCAGGAGTTGGCCCCAATTGTGGAAAGCCTCCCCTCTCTGGAAGCCTCCCTTGGGCAGGCTGAACAGGCCGTGAGCGCTATGGGCGCAGAGTCCGTTGAACTGGGAATGCTCCAACAGCGGTACCAAGAACTAGTCTTGGAAAAGCGTGGATTGGAGGAGGTGAACGCCCGCATTGAGCGCGGCGGCAAGGAGATAGGGGCCAAAATTGCGATGCTCGGCCATTCCCACCAGCCTGATGTTGCGTGTCCCTTGTGCGGGTCAGCTCTAGGCCCGGAGTCCATGACGCGTATCGAGTCTGCGTACCAGGAGGAGATTGAGGCCCAGCGCGAGCAATACATGGCTCAGACTGAGCGTATCAAAGCGCTAGAGATAGAAACGGCGGCCCTGGAAACACGCGTTGGGGAGGGTCAGCGGACCATTGAAGAGCGGCGTCGCACATCTGATAGGCAGCGGGCTGAACTGACACAGCGACGTGATGAAGCCCAGCGCGCCCAAGTACAGCTTGTGGATGCGGAAGCAGCCCTGATAGCTGTACGCGCTGAACTTGAAGGCGAACGTTACGCTGCGGAGAACCAGGCCGCCGCACTGGAGCTACGGGGCCAAATAGCGGCCCTGGACTACAGTCAGGAGGGCCACCAACAGGTAGAGACCCAGGCCCAAGAGCTAGCACCCTGGGAGGAGGAGCAGCGCAAGCTGGCGGAGGCTAAGATTCGCGCCCCTGAAGATGAAGTCGCTCTTTCTCGCGCCCAGGCTAAGTTTGACCAGGCAACGCAGGAGACGGCACGGCTGGATGAAGCCCTGGCCCAGACGGCGCAGGAGTTGTCGGAACTACCCCAGTACCAACTGCAGCGGAAGCAGGTTGAAGAGGAGCGACGTCTTGCCGTTCAGCAGCGGGACGCTTTGCAATCACGCCTCGGTTCGTTGACACATCAGTTGGATGAGATACGCAAGGCGGAGGAGGAGCTATCCCAGCGCAACAAAGAGCGCGCCTCCTTGCTGCAGGATGCGTCCTCCTATGCGGACCTGGCCCAGGCTTTTGGCAAAGGTGGAGTCCAGGCGCTGCTCATAGAGGCGGCCATTCCTCGCCTTGAGGATGAGGCCAACAGGCTGCTCCATCGCATGACGGATGGCCGCATGTCGCTGAAGCTGGAGACCCAACGGGAGCGCCGTACCGCAGGCGCCAGTGATGACGCGATCGAGACGCTGGACATTCTTATCGCCGACGACATTGGCACGCGTAGCTATGAACTCTTCAGCGGCGGAGAGAGCTTCCGCATCAACTTCGCGTTGCGCATCGCCCTCTCCAAACTATTGGCCTGGCGGGCTGGCGCGCCCTTGCCCACACTGTTCATTGATGAAGGTTTTGGCACCCAGGACGTTGAGGGCCGCGACCGTATCCTGGACGTGCTCAAGTCCATTGAGCCTGACTTTCAGCGCATCCTCGTGATTACCCATATGGAGGAGATTAAAGAGGCGTTTCCTCTGCGTATAGAGGTTACCCGTACTGAGGCTGGCTCTACCTTCTCATTGTCGTAACCCCGCCGTGTCATTCTGAGGCAGAAATCTTTGCTCCGATGAATCCGGCCTTTCCCCGTTCACCCTCTCCCCGCTATCATGTACCTAGCTATCGGAACGTTACGGAGGAAGCCGCGTGTTCACCGGCATCGTGGAAGAGATTGGTCAGGTCCAGGAGGCCTCGCCGCACCGGCTGGTCATTGCCGCCAAGACAGTGCTCTCTGACCTGCGTGTCAGCCAGAGCATTGCGGTCAACGGCGCCTGCCTAACGGCGGTTGAGGTGACCCCTGAAGGGTTTGCCGTGGACCTGACGGAAGAGACGTCGCGGCGCACCAACCTGGGCTTCTTGAAACAGGGCCACCACGTAAACCTGGAGCGCGCCCTGGCGGCCAGTGACCGTATGGGCGGCCATTTCGTGCAGGGCCACGTGGACGGCGTCGGCGTCGTCGTGGCCATCTCCGGCCCTGAAGTGGACCAGACCCTCTACGTGGAAGCGCCGGAAGAGGTGGCGCGGTACATGGTGGAGAAGGGCTTCATTTCAGTGGACGGCATAAGCCTCACCGTCACGAGTGTTCTAGCTACCACGTTCACCGTCGCTGTGATACCGTATACCTTGCAGCAGACGGTGCTTCAATACAGAAAAGCTGGGGACCCGGTCAACCTAGAAGTGGACATCCTGGCCAAGTACGTGGAGCGGCTGCAGGCGCGGTAGAGGAGAAGTTGGTCCCATGCCCCTAACTACTGTAGCGCAGGCTATCGAAGACATTCGCGATGGCAGATTTATCATCATTGTTGATGATGAAGACCGTGAGAATGAAGGCGACCTCGTCATCGCGGCCCAGTTTGTGGATGCTGACGCCATCAACTTCATGGCCAAGTATGGCCGTGGCCTCATCTGCGTGTCTATGACCAAGGAACGGCTTGCCCAGCTTGACCTACCGCCCATGGTGCCGGACAACACCGCTCGCCTGGGCACCGCATTCACCGTGACCGTGGACTCGGTCAATGGCACCACCGGCATATCCGCAGCGGACCGTGCGCTTACCGTGCAGGCGCTGCTAGACCCGGCCTCCAAGCCCGCTGACCTGGCCCGGCCGGGACACATGTTTCCTCTACGGGCTGAAGATGGGGGCGTCCTGGTGCGTGCTGGACAGACTGAGGCTGTCGTGGACATTGCCCGCATGGCGGGGTGCACCCCTGCTGGCGTCATCTGCGAGATTATGCATGAAGACGGCACCATGGCCCGTATGCCTGACCTTGAGAAAGTGGCCGCCACGCATGGGCTGAACATTGTCAGCGTGGCGGACATCATCGCCTATCGTATGCAGAATGAGCGCCTCATTGAACGCGTTGGTGAGGCTCGCTTACCAACCCTGCATGGTGAATTCACAGCCGTGGCCTATCGGTCAACCGTGGACTCCGCTGAACACGTTGCCATGGTCATGGGTGACGTCACCACCGGTGAGCCGGTGCTGGTGCGCGTTCACAGTGAGTGCCTCACTGGTGACGTTTTTGGTAGCCTGCGGTGTGACTGCGGCGCACAGATGGAAATGGCCTTGGAGGCTATAGCGGCTGAAGGCCGTGGCGTGTTCCTGTATATGCGCCAAGAGGGCCGTGGCATTGGCCTGCATAACAAACTCAGGGCCTATGCGTTGCAGGACTCCGGCGTGGACACCGTGGAAGCCAACGCCAAGCTCGGTTTCCCACCGGACCTCCGGCATTACGGCGTGGGCGCTCAGATTCTGGTTGACATGGGCGTGAAGCAGATGCGGCTCCTCACCAACAACCCCCGCAAGGTGGTTGGGCTGGACAGCTATGGCCTGGAGATAG
>JAQBVZ010000029.1 GCA_027625205.1 Chloroflexota bacterium | reverse complement strand
CGTCGACGTAAAGGTACCGGCCAGGGAGCGAGACGCGACACCCCTGCTCGTCACCTCCAGGGGAATCGCCTGGGTGGGTGGGCAGCGGGTTGCTCAATGGGCGGCAATCCAAAGCAGCACCACTAGAGTGCTCAGGGTTTCGGTACAGCGTTGGCAAGAGAAGAAGCGACTAGGGTAGGTTAGTCGGGCTTTACGTCCTGTCCATCCTCTGCTGGTCCTTCCTCCGCCATCTGCATCCCTTGACTGTTTACAGGTATGGAATCCTCAGACGCTTCCTGGGTTGGCTCAGGCACCATGATGTCTATGTCCACTGCTGCCACCCCATCCTCTCCGGGTGCAGTGAAGATGGTGCTGTAGAGGACCTCGCTAACGGAAGGAGCAAAGTCGCTATCCCCTGGCTCCTCTGCACTCTCTGGCGTGTCGTCACCGGGAGCAGGCGGTTGCATGCCAGCTAGCTCAGTGATGCGGTCCACCACCAGGTAGGCGTCCCGGCGGGCGTCCTCGGTTAACAGAGGGAGGCGCATGGTGTAGCTCCCTGCATAGAGCGTAAGCTCCCCCCTCTCGTCAGGGAAGATGTAGCCAGAGAGCAGGTAGACCCCCGCCAGAGCGGGGAGGCCTCCCAGAATAAGCACGAAAAGAGTCTCGGAGAACAGCGCCCAGGCCAGGGCCCCAAGGACCGCGCCCACGCCCATCGACAGCAGTCCTTGCCCCAGCCGTCTCGACGGCCGACCCACGTCAATAATCTCCATCCCTGAAAGCCGTTCAAGGCTCAGGACGCCTGTGGTGTGCCTTCCACCCTCTGAGCTGTGGCGTATGGCACGCTGGTTGGTAATGGTAACCGCGTTGCTGCCGGGAGTGGAGTTGGTGAGCATGCCGCGCTCGGAGTCCAACGCAAGTTCAAATCGCTCGCTAGGCAGATGTGAAAGGGACTGGCCTTGTTCCATACACCGTTCTCAGGCGGAGCGCTCCATGGCGCAGTCGCCTCGTAATTACGTTGAGGATACCCTTGCCTGGGCGGGGAAGTCAAAGCGCAGGGCGTTCACGCCAGCGCGCTACGGTAGAGGTGCATAAGGCCCTGGCCCATGCAGGCATCAGACGGAATCCCCCTGACTGTAGGGTTGTTGATGAGGCGTAGCGCCTCCCGGGTGATGGTGTTGGAGGGGAGGGCAGGCAGGCGGCAGTAGCACTCTCTGCACTGCTGATTTAGCCGCTTATTGCCCTTTGTCTGCGCCCACGTCGCTAGCACCGGCAGTATGACGTTGGTTGCCATGGCTGTGGCCCGTCCAATACCTAGGAGTGCTGCTCTTCCCTCCCCTTTGTCTGTGACCGTGAGAGCCTCCAACAGCGCCTCCGTGCCTTCCTGACACGCAGATGCCAAGGAGGAACTAAGCCGTTCCCCAGGTGGCGGTCCAAGAGCACAGCGGCGGCTTCAATGCGCCTGCGGGGGTGATTGAAGGGACGTACACCGCTGGTGCGCCACGCATCAGGGGAAATGGGAGGCAGGGCCATCAGGTTGGCCCAGACCGGCCCCTGCTCCTCCCATCCGGCGGCTGTCATGAGCAGGCTGCGAATGCAAGGGCCGCGCTCTGGAGGTGTATGGGATCGGACTGCGGCGCGAAGAAGGGCCACTGGCAGCGTTTCACTGAGTGCCAGGAACGGTGCGCGGTTCTCTGAATAACCCAGAGACTCCAAGATGCCAGCGCAAAGGAGCTGCTCAACGCCCCTGGCGGCCAGCGCCTCGTGTGCGTTCATCACCTGTTGCTCATACCATGCCATCCCCGCCCGGCGCAGCGCGGCTGCCAGCGCGTCCCGGCTGAGGTTGCTCAGGCGCTGCAGAGACGGAAGCAAGAGAGAGGGCGCCCCTTCAGGACTGGCGTCTTGCGTGAGCACCAGAGTGGGCAAGGGAGGAGCCTTTAGTTGGCCCTCCGCACTTGACTGGCCAACTACATGCATCACCACTGAGTCATAGGCGGGGTCTTTATGGTGGCCGTGGGTCTGCCAGTCCTGGGGCCGCCGGTGCAATTTCACCTCTCCGTGGAGGCGCTCGCCGTCCAGGTCCAGGATGGCGTCCCTAAAGTCTGGCCCATGACCAGGTGCGGGCCTGCCTGGATAGAGCACTTTGAGCTTCCTGCCGTCACTGGTGTGCAGATTGCGTCCCGTCCTATTGCGCCAGAGGAGAGCCAGGAGCCGTTCTGGTAAGGCAGCCTCCTCCCTGAGGATGTGGCTTTGTGTCTGACGTCCTGTGGGGTAAAACGGGGATGAAACGAAGGGGCTAGCTGCCATGTCCCGACTCAGGTGTGGAGTCCGGCGCGCTTTTGTCTTGAGGAGCGACGTCATAGAAGCTGGACTCTTCCGCCACCATGGAGAGAACGCGGAGTGACGCGCCTCGGGGCGTGTACAGGCCCAACTCCCACTCGCTCACCGTTTGCTGGCGCACCCCTAGCTCCTGGGCCAGCTCATCCTGGTTGAGTTCCATATGCTGCCGAAGAGAGCGGACGGCCTGGGCATCCCACGTGTACTGGGGCCGTTGCTTGCGTTTGGCCATGCGTGAGGGAAGTGCAAAACTCTTTAATGCGGTGGTTTGGAATCGCGAGGCCGATTAAGCTTTCCCCGGCCACTCAGGTCCCTGCCAGTACTTCGGCGCTGACTCAGCTAGTGTGACTTCGACGTGTCCGCCCTCTTTGCGCCAGTACTCGATTCCACCGATAAGCTCTTTGACACTGAATCCGAGCCTCGCCAGTTTTAGAGCAGCTTTCGTCGCACTATTGCAAGCTGGTCCCCAGCAATAGACGACGACCGCTTTCTCCTTGGGTATGTCTCGCGTTGTTTCAGCATCGATCCGGCGCGCCGGCATGCTGACTGCGCTCGGTATATGGCACGCGTCAAACGCTGCCTGATCCCTGGCATCGAGCAGCACGAAACCCTCGTACCCCCGTTGCAGGTCGAGCATGACGTCTGAAATGTCAGTCTCAACGGACAGCTTCGCCGAAAAATGCGCGCTCGCCTCATCAGGGCTAACCGCTGGAGTTTCGAGCACCAAAGAGAACTCGCCTGAACGTTGCAACATGTTCACCTCCTGATTGCTTCCTCAACCATTAGACCGGACGCGGCCGAGGTTACAGGATGACACCTGTTATGGACCGCGCTCTCAGGACCGAGCGACCCATCGCCATTTTACGTCGGTGGTCAATGACGGCTCGGACCAATTCACACTCGCAAGATGCTCCCAATTACCCACGGCCGGAGGGAAACGCAATTCACCCTTCCCTACTTTAAGGGTGGCTACGATCGTTACGGAGTGTGCATAATACTAACCTTGGGGGAAACTATGGAGGGCATAGGGGCATAGGGGCATTGCGATCAGCGCTCGTTACAACGGCGTGGGGATAAGCATCACGATTGGTGAACTCACGGACGCCATCACGGAACGCGATGATCAAGCACTAGCTGAGTCATAGCCGGGATGACGGGTGGCAAGGTCAAGTTGAGCCCAGAACGCAGCCGCAAATTGCTTAGGAAGGCTAAACGGGAATCAGTTTCTGATGAAAGTGTTGATATCGCAAAAGCTGTCTTGAAAGCGTTGGGAATCACCATCTCTGCGGTGGTGCAATTGCGCGTTTTGCACTTCCCTCCAATAAAGGAAGTACAAACTGCGTCGCTCTAGTTGCTCAGAGAGGGGGCCCAAGAATCTTTTGGAAAGATAGTTGGCGAGAATTAGAGTATCGGGTTGAACCTGAGACGAACCCCAACCGTTGGTAGATGCGTATGGCTTCTTGGTTGCTCTGGTTGGTATCTAGCTTTAGCAACGCGCAACCCTTCTCCTTTGCCCGCTCCATGACAAATTGTACGAGGTGAGTGCCGATGCCCTGCCCGCGGGTTGAAGGTGAAACGAATAGGTCTTCGAGCGTTGCTTCTTGCCCACCCAGCCAAAGGGAATAACGATATCGCTGCTGGGTGTACCCAACCCCGTTTCCCTTGCCATCAAGGGCGAGGGAAAATTCTGATTCGCCAGTGGCCAAGAGACGTAGGAGATTTTCCGTGAGGGCCGCATCGTTTGGATTATTTCGATGCAAGTGGTCTCTAAGGCTGGCAATTACCCGCTGGAGGTCTTCCAGGTCTGAAAGAAGGGCGATGCGAATTTCCATCATGCACCAATAATAAATGACTGAGAGGAACTGTGACACACACTTCTCTCTAACGCGTATTCAAGAGTTTAGGCCTCTCCCGCTGGCTCAGCGCTGGACGCCGGTGGCTGTGGACCAAGCAGGTGGAAGAGCAGGGGTGTCAGCAGGCTGAGTATTATGAAGAGGCCGGCTGCAATCCATAGCGATTCAGCCGCGCCCAGGTACTTGGCTATGAAGCCGAACGTCACCGGAATGATGAGTTGGGCCACGCCCCAGTACATGCCCACCACGGAGATAGCCATTCCCCTCTGTTCTGGGCTGCTGTTCTGGGCGCCCATGGTGGGGTAGAGGGAGCGGAGGTTGGCGTAGATGATGCCCATAACCAGGAACACCAGGATGGACACCCATAGCGTCTCCGCCGTCAGTGTGGACAGCACCACCAGCCCGCCTATCAGCGCCAGGCTGAACCCCATGAGTCGCCGTTGCCCAAAATTGGCCACAATGACCCCAAAGATGAAGGCCACCACCATGGTGCCGACGGAGTTGACGGCTCTGAGCACGCCGATACCAGCCTCGTCGTAGCCCACCTCTTTGAGGAACACGGGGTACACCGATCCCTGGAGGGAGATGGCTGTGGCTGATACGAACGCAATGACTCCCGCCAGGTGGAGCGTGCGGTTGCGCAGCAGGCCGGGGATTGGGGCCAGAGAGGCGCGGATGGTCCTCGGTGCCTCTTTCCGGGCAAGCCTTGGCATGAGAGTGACGACCACCGCCCCCGCAACGGCAAGCCACGCGCCAATGCCGAATGCGGTGCTGTAACCGAAGGCCACCACCGCAAATCCTGCCGCCGCCGCACCTGACATCTGCCCCATGGCCTCAAAGCTCACCTGGCGGCCAATGGCAATGCCTGGGTTCGCTCCGTAGCTGCGGCTGGCATATGACTGTGAGGGCGTCCAGTAGATGGACCGCGCTATGCCAATGATGATCTGGAGAGGGAATATCACCCAGAGTGACGTTGAGAGCATCATGCCCGCCCCTCCCAGCGCCAGAAACGAGAAGGAGAGCCAAAGCACGGAGCGCTCGCCAAAGCGGTCGGAGAGGGCTCCGGCCATGAACCGTAGAGGCACCTGGAAGATGCTTTGGGAGGAGACTACCAGCCCCACGGCTGCCGCGTCATAACCCAGGTGCAGTATGTACAGGGGGACAAGCAACGTCACCATGCCCAGCGCAAAGCCAGAGGAGAGCCCCACCATGTAGATAAGGACGGAGGGTAGGTGGCGCAGGTCCGGTGGGATGCGGTCCAAAAGGTGTGGGCCGTTTTGTATCAAAGGCGCTCCAGGGGGCAGTCGTAACGCAGACGCTATGCCCGCTGGGTTAGCGTGTCAATGAGACAGACTTATAGTGCCCTGTCCAGCGCAATCCCTAGAGAGACCCAGATTCCCGTATAGACGTGGAGCATGGCGGTGCGCACCATGGCCCTATTCATGGCTGGCCGTCCGTCAGCATGCCAGAGTCCCTGGGCGGCCTGAAAGGCTATGGGAATCGTGATCAACCCCAACGGCGCAAAAGCGGGGAGAGCGCCGGTCAGCGCAGCGACCGTGACTGTGACGTAGGCGGCCGCCAGAAGGCCCGCGTAGACCCACAGCCCGCGGGCCCACCCTGTCAGGGTGGCTATGGTGTGCTTGCCGTGCTCTCGGTCCTCCTCAATATCGCGTAGGTTGTTGCAGTGCATGATGGCCGTCACTGTGAAGGCCACCGGCAGCGACGCCCATAACGCAGACCACGCCAGCGTCTCCGTCTGAACGAAGTAGGCGGCTGAGACCATCAACGGCCCCATGAAGAAGAACACCGTGACCTCACCCAGGCCAAGGTTGCCAATGGGGTACGGCCCCGCGCTGTAGAAGTACGCCACCGCCACGCTGTTCAGCCCCACGGCCAGAATGGGCCAGCCCACCTGAGAGACAATGTAGAGACCCATCCCTGTGGCGATGCCGAAGCTCACAACCATGCCCACCAGCACGGCCCTTTCAGACAGCAGCCCCCGGGAGATGACCTTGTGGGGCGCCGGGTACTTGGAAATGCCGCCTGTGCGGCGGTGGTCCGTGTACTCATCGGTGAGGTTGGTGCCTATCTGGATGAGGATGGAACCCGAGAGTGCCAGGATGAACAGCGTCCAGTTGACCTGCGTGACCGTGGAGGCCACGGAGGTGCCTACCAGCACCGGTACTGCTGACGCCCCAAGGGAGAAGGGACGTGTGGCCCAGAACCAGGCATTGAGCGTGGACGGACGTTGTGTCGCTGTGGACATTGGTTACTCTTTCTCTGCGTTACTCGGTCACTACCAGGGCATTTACCAAGGCATGTGACGGAACTTGGAAAAGTCCGGCTCACGCTTCTCTTTGAAGGCAAGGTTGCCCTCTGCCGCCTCCTCCGTGTGGTAGAAGAGGCTTGTTGCGCCGTGGGCCACCGCTTCCAGCCCATAGGCCCAGTCTGTTGACGTGTTGAAGGAGGCCTTCAGGAACCGCAGCGCCGTGGGGCTCTTCTCCAGGAGCTCTTTGCACCATTGCATGGTCTCCTCTTCCAGCTTGTCAAAGGGCACCACCTTGTTCACCAGTCCCATGGCCTCCGCCTCTGCTGCGGAGTAGCGGCGGCAGAGGTACCAAATCTCACGGGCCTTCTTCTCACCCACTATCTGGGCCAGGAATATGCTGCCGAACCCTGCGTCAAAGCTGCCCACGCGCGGCCCTGTCTGCCCGAAAACCGCATTCTCACTGGCAATGGAGAGGTCGCAGAGCACATGGAGTACATGGCCGCCGCCAATGGCAAATCCGTTCACCATGGCAATGACCGGCTTGGGCACCATGCGTATCATCCGGTGCAGGTCAATGACCTGGAGCCGCGCCATGCCCTCCTCGTCGTTATAGCCGCCCTTGCCACGTAGCTTCTGGTCGCCGCCTGAGCAGAACGCCTTGTCGCCAGCGCCCGTCAGCACAATCACACCCACCTCGTTGTCGTGCCACGCGTCCTGGAAGGCGGTGACCATCTCGTCAATGGTCTTTGGCCTGAACGCGTTGCGCGTCTCTTCACGGTTGATGGTGATCTTGGCTATACGGTCCTTCTTCTCGTACAGAATGTCGGTGAACTCTAGCTGTGTCATGATGACTACTCCTTGCTGTAATGGCGCTTGGTATGGCGATGATTCACATAAGCGATGCTGATTTGCGCAATTGATTTTTCAAAAGGCTATCGTCGTATTTCCCACCCACTCAGCCCCGAACGTTTGGGTGCTAGGGGACACCCCTAGTACCCCGTCAGAGGGCTTCGCCCT
>JAQBVZ010000028.1 GCA_027625205.1 Chloroflexota bacterium | reverse complement strand
CGCCTCTATCTGGCGACTGGTCAGCCAGACGGCAGTCAGGCTCTTCAGGCCCACTTCACCAAAGGCAACAGTGCTGCCTCGGTGCGCAAGACCGCGGTTGCGGCCCCGCATAGACTTGCGATATTTAGTTCGTCTCGGCTGTAGCATCTACTGCCTCTACCTCAGCTGCAACAGGCTCAGCCCGCTGCATTATTTCAGGGAACAAGGGCTCTTCTTCCTTCTGTTCCTGGAAGATTTCGCCTTTGTATATCCATACTTTGACGCCAATGCGTCCATAGGTGGTGCTAGCTTCTGTAAAGCCGTAGTCAATGTCGGCACGGAGGGTGTGCAATGGCACGCGTCCCTCCATGGCCTTCTCATTTCGCGCAATTTCAGCACCACCCAAACGGCCACTAATCAACACCTTGATGCCCTTGGCGCCGGCCTGCATGGCTCGGCCTACAGACTGCCGCACTGCCCGCCGGAAGGCTATCCTGCGCTCCAACTGGTCCGCTACGTTGCGGGCCACAAGGAAGGCATCCAGCTCCGGCTGGCGTATCTCTTGAACATTGAGCCGCACACGTTTGCCGCCGGCTACTTCTTCAAGAATCTTCCGTAATTCATCCACCCGTTGACCGCCGCGCCCAATCACAATGCCCGGCCGGGCGGTGTGGACAGTTACGCTTAGGTCCTGAGCACTCCGCTCAATTTCAACCCGAGCAATGCCAGCATCCGAATACTGGGTCTCAATGACCTTACGGATGCCGAGGTCTTCTTTCACATTGGCAGCATATATATTCCCTTTGCCGCCAAACCAGTTGGCCTGCCAGGTCTTGGTAATGCCCAGCCTGAACCCCACAGGATGCGTCTTGTTTCCCAACTATGCACCCCTCTCGTCAACCACGACGGTTATGTGACAGGAATGCCGCAGTATCTTACCGACACGACCACGGGCCCTAGCCCGGAACCGCTTCAAGACCGGACCCTGGTCAACGAACGCATTGGCCACGATCAGATTGTCTATATCCAGCATAAGGTTGTTCTCCGCGTTAGCCGCAGCAGACTTGATAGTTTTGCCCAATTTGGCCGCAGCAGGGCTTGGCAGGAACCGAAGGGCGTCCAGCGCCGCTTGTACGCCCATACCGCGCACGGCTTCAACGTACGGCTGCAGCCGCTTGGGCGGTATCCCAACACTTTTACTAAAAGCCTTAACCGGCATACCCTCTACCTACCTTTTCACCCGGGACGCTTGCTCCGACCGCCCACCACCGGCGTGGCTTCGGAACGTCCTGGTTGGGGCAAATTCCCCAAGCTTATGGCCTACCATGTTCTCACTCACGAAGATCGGGATGTGACGACGACCGTCATGCACCGCAATGGTCAACCCCAGCATCTCCGGCACAATGGTGGACGAGCGCGCCCATGTGCGGATCACCGTCTTGCTCTGCGTGTTCATGGCCCGCTCCACCTTTTTCTGGAGCTTAGGGTGAACGTACGGGCCCTTCTTAACGGAGCGTGACATTTACTTCAGCCTCCTGCTCCGGACAATGTATACGTTAGTGTGGAACCTGCGACGGGTCCTTGGTCCAAGGGCGGGCTTACCCCATGGCGTCTTGGGATGCTTCATTCCAATGCCTGAGCGGCCTTCACCACCACCGTGCGGGTGGTCGTTCGGGTTCATCGCGGAACCTCTCACCGTGGGACGAATCCCCAGATGACGGCTCCGGCCCGCTTTGCCCAGAGACGTGTTGCCGTGCTCTGCGTTACCCACCTGGCCAATGGTTGCCATGCAGGTGCCCAGCACCTTGCGGACCTCTCCTGAAGGCAGTCGCAGCAGGCAGAACTTCTCTTCCCGTGCCAGCAACTGCGCCCCAGTGCCAGCGCTGCGTGCCATCTGTCCGCCCTTGCCGGGTTGCAGTTCTACGTTATGCACCATGGTCCCCGTGGGGATGAGGCGCAGCGGGAGTGCATTTCCAGCTTTAATCTCCGCATCTGGTCCGGACATCAACTTGTCGCCAACTTTTAAAACGCTGGAAGCTAGGTGATACCGGCGCTCTCCGTCAGCGTAGAGCACCAAGACGATGCGTGATGACCGGTTAGGGTCATACTCAACGCTCTCAACCTTGCCCGGGACGCCAAACTTGTCCCGCTTGAAGTCAATATCTCGCAGGAGCCGCTTGTGTCCGCCGCCACGGTGCCGGACCGTAATCTTGCCGCGCACATTACGTCCGCCACTACTGTGCTTCCCTTTGGTCAAAGCCTTGAAGGGTTTGCTTTCAGTGACCTCTGAGAAGTCAGGCCGGACAGCTGCCCGTTGCCCAGGGCTGGTGGGTCGTAAGTCCTTTAGAGGCATGCCTACGCTCCCTCAAATAGTTGAATAGTATCCCCGGGGCGGAGGGTCACGATAGCCTTCTTCACCGTGGGCGACCTGAATGGCCTACCACCACCCACGCGTCGCACTTCACCGGGCGTGTTCACCACGTTAACGGCTAGCACCTTCACCTCAAACGCCCGCTCCACGGCCTCTCTAACCTGTGCCTTGTTAGACTTGGCCGCTATCTCAAACACGTACTTACCGCTCTCTTGGAGAATGGTAGATTTTTCTGTAATCACAGGCTTGCGTAGGACTTCAAATACATGCATGGTTCATTCTCTCCTACGCCGTCCCTGCAGCTTCGTCAGCGTCGCCCCACAGGGCTTCCGTGCGACGCACCGCATCCACGGTCATCACAACCCGATCATAGCGCATAAGGTCCAGAACGTTGACCAAATCTGCCGTCAACGTCTTTATTCTTGGTAGGTTCCGTGCCGCCATGGACACGTCACGTGCTGACTGCGAGACCACCAGCAAAGCCGACGACTCCACGCCCAATGCCTTGAGTGTCGAGGCCATAACACTGGTTTTGCCCTTATCCGCCGACAGACCGTCAACCAACACAAGTCGGTCTCCGTTGGCCTTAGCGGACAATGCGCAACGGATTGCCTGCCGACGCATCTTCTTGGGAATGCGCTTGCTGTAATCACGGGGATGCGGCCCAAAGACCACGCCTCCGTGACGCATGTGCGGTGCTCTGATGGTCCCCTGCCTTGCGCGACCGGTCCCCTTCTGAGCAAATGGCTTGCGCCCCCCGCCAGCCACCATGCCACGGGTCTTGGTGTTGCTGGTCCCTTGGCGCTGGTTTGCCTGATGGTAGACCAGCACCTGGTGAAGGAGGTCACGGTTCATAGGCGCGGCAAAGACATGGTCACTCACTTGGGCCTGAGAGACCACCTCACCTGCCATATTGCGTACGGGCAATTCCATTATTGACCTTCCCCTTGACCGGTAAATCCTGCGGAACGCCGCACCATTACCAGCCCGTTTCTTGCTCCGGGTACGGCGCCATTCAGCATGAGCAGGTTCCGTTCCAGGTCTATTTTCTGTACCTTCAGGTGGCGGACAGTTATCCGCTTGTTGCCCATCTGGCCTGGCATCTTCTGGCCCTTAAGCACACGGCCTGGGTAGGTAGTTGCTCCAATGGAACCCACGGACCGCCCGCGGTCTTTCTGGCCGTGGGTCTTGGGCCCACCGCTAAAGTTGTGCCGCTTCATGCCTCCCTGAAATCCCTTGCCTTTGGAGGTGGCGATAACGTCAACCAGCTCTCCTTCTTGAAAGACAGAGACGTCCAGGCTTTGGCCAACTTGATATTCAGAGATGGCGGAGGCTGCCACTTCACGCAAGTGCTTAACAGGGCCGGAATGCTTCAGATGGCCGCGTTGTGGCTGGTTCAAGCGCTTTGCCGTACCGTAGCCCAATTGCACGGCTTCATAGCCATCCTTGGGGCCGGTGCGGAGCTGCGTCACCAAACAGGGACCCACCTCAAGTACCGTGACGGGCACCATGAGCCCCTCATCTGCAAAGAGATGCGTCATTCCGATTTTTTTGCCGAGCAGTGCTTCAATCATAGTCTCAATCTACAGCTTGATAGAAATGTCTACGCCCGCTGGCATCTGAAGCCGGGTCAGAGCGTCGATAGTCTTGGAATTAGGGTTCACAATATCCACGAGCCGCTTATGCGTCCGCAGTTCAAAATGCTCCTGAGAGTCCTTGTCCACGTGGGGTGAGCGAATAACGCACCACCGCTTGATCTTCGTGGGCAGAGGCACCGGACCCACGACCACCGCACCCGTCCGTTCCGCTGTCTCTACAATCTGCAGAGCGGACTGGTCAAGCAACCGGTGCTCGTACGCCTTCAATACAATTCTTACTTTGTCGTCTGCCATGATCTCCCGTTTCCGCGTTTACGTAGAGCGCCTTAGGCGCTCTTCACCAATTCTTCAACCATATGTGCTGCTACTTGCTCATAGCGGCCAAACTCCATGGAGTGCGTGGCGCGGCCCTGGCTCAGAGAGCGCAAGGACGTTGCATAACCAAACATTTCCACCAAGGGGACATCCGCCTCAATAGACTGGATCGCTCCCTCACCTTCCATTGACTTGATCTTGCCGCGCCTTCGGCTCAAGTCATCCAGCAACTGGCCGAGGAATTCGCGGGGGGTGACCACCTGCAACTCCATCACCGGCTCCAAAAGAACAGAGCCTGCATTGCGGAGCGCACTCTTCAGGGCCATGGACCCAGCAATTTTAAAGGCCATTTCGGATGAGTCCACAGCGTGGAACGTCCCATCCAAAAGCGTTACCTTCACATCCAACACGGGGTAACCACCAACGATGCCAACCTGAAGCGCCTCTTTAGCTCCCTGCTGGATGGGTGAAATGAATTCCTTAGGGATGGAACCGCCAACAATTTTGTTTTCAAAAATGAAGCCGGTACCGTTCTCTCCCGGTGTAACTTCCAGGACACAGTGCCCATACTGGCCACGGCCTCCGGTCTGCCGGACAAAGCGCCCCTCGGCTTTCGCCGCACGGGTAATGGCTTCACGGTATGCAACTTGGGGCTTGCCGGTGTTGGTCAACACACCGAATTCGCGCTTAATTCGGTCCACGAGGATTTCCAGATGCAGTTCGCCCATGCCAGAGATGATGGTCTGGCCGGTCTCTGCGTCATACCGCACCCGGAAGGTGGGGTCTTCTTCAGCTAGTTTGATAAGGGCGTCGGTAAGCTTGTCTTGCTCAGCCTTGGTCTTGGGTTCAATGGCCATGGAGATAACTGGGTCCGCAAAGCGGATGGCCTCCAGCACAACAGGGTCGCGTTCATCACAGATGGTCTCGCCTGTGAACGTATTCTTGAGTCCCACCGCCGCGCCAATCTCACCAACGCTGATGGACTGCATTTCTTCACGGTGCTGTGCATGCATGAGGACTATCCGGCCCCTCCGCTCCCGAACGCCCTTGGTGGCGTTGTACACGCCGGTACCGGCGTGAGCGGTCCCTGAATACACACGGAAGTAGACCAGTCGACCCACGTATGGGTCAGTCATGATCTTAAAAGCCAAGGCTGAAAAAGGAGCATCCGGGTCCACCGGGCGCTCCAATGTCTCACCCGTCTGAGGATGCACGCCAATGATGGCGGGAACGTCCAGCGGGGAAGGCAGGTAGTCCAGAACCGCGTCCAACATGAACTGAATGCCCTTGCTCTTCAATGCGGAACCACAAAGCACAAGGATCAGCTTATTGGCAACGGTAGCCCTTCGCATGCCTGCCTTAAGCTCATCAATGGTCGGGGCTGTCCCCTCCAGGTACTTCTCCATGAGCTGATCGTCTTGCTCTGCCACCCGCTCAATCATCTCATCACGGTAGGTGGCAACCTGCGACTCTATGTCAGCAGGGATAGGTACCTCGGTGGGAGCGTTCATCGCGTCATCTTCAGAGAAAAGGTACGCGCGCATCTCTACCAGGTCCACCACGCCTTTGAAAGCATCCTCCTGGCCAATGGGGAACTGGATGGGCACAGGAGTGGCTTGGAGCCTGTTGCGGATTGAATCCACCGTACGGGCAAGGTCAGCACCAATGCGGTCCATTTTGTTCACAAAACAGAGCCGGGGAACGTGGTAGCGGTCAGCTTGACGCCATACCGTTTCCGATTGTGGCTGGACACCGGCGACAGCGTCAAAAACCACCACACCGCCGTCCAGTACTCGAAGGCTGCGCTCTACCTCAGCAGTGAAATCTACGTGGCCTGGGGTGTCGATAACGTTGACAAGGTAACCCTTCCATTCGACTCGGGTAGCCGCGGAAGTGATGGTGATGCCCCGCTCTCGCTCCTGCTCCATCCAGTCCATGACTGCTGTGCCCTCATGGACCTCTCCCACCTTGTGGGTACGTCCACTGAAGAAAAGCACGCGTTCAGTTACCGTGGTCTTACCGGCATCAATATGGGCTATAAAGCCAATATTACGAATACGCCGTAAGTCGACGGTAGCGCCTGAAGCGGCTGTTGTAGTTCGTTGCATAGTGATTCTGTCCTACCAGCGATAGTGCGCGAAGGCCCGGTTGGCCTCCTCCATGCGATGTAAGTCTTCACGGCGCTTTACAGCCGTGCCTTGGCCTCGAGAGGCCTCCATCAATTCCTGGGCCAAACGGTCTTTCATAGGTCGGCCCGTCCGGGCCTTGGCTGCGGCAATAAGCCACCTTTGGGCCAGAGCCTCGCCACGATTGTTACTCACTTCAATAGGCACCTGATATGTAGCACCGCCAACACGGCGAGACTTCACTTCCAGATGAGGCACCACGTTGCGGAGGGCCTGCTGGAACACCTCAAGAGGGTCCCGGTGCGCCTCTTCACCCACCAACGCCAACGCGTCATACACAATGCGCTGGGCAATTGTCTTCTTCCCGCGTTCCATGATGCGGTTGATGAAGCTGGAGAGCTCCAAACTGTTAAAGCGGGGGTCCGGCAACCGTACCCTGCGCTCTGCCCTTCTGCGTCTTGCCACGCTGCTACTCCCTAATACGTCCAATAAGAGCCAATAGGCTGCCCTCACGGGCGGTCTGAAGGCCCATGCGTTACCTACGTGAGTGGATGGTTATCTACCGGAGGCTAGTGGGCGTTTGGTGCCGTACTTGCTCCGCCCCTGCATGCGACCGGACACGCCGGTTGCGTCGAGAGCGCCACGGATGATGTGGTAACGAACACCCGGCAAGTCCTTCACACGGCCGCCTCGGATCAGGACCACGGAGTGTTCCTGGAGGGTGTGACCCTCCCCGGGGATGTACGCAGTGACTTCCATACCGTTCGTCAATCGGACCCTTGCTACCTTCCGGAGTGCCGAGTTCGGCTTCTTAGGAGTGACCGTCCGCACCTGAATGCAAACTCCCAGCCGCTGCGGACTGCCTTCTCCCCGGTAGGTGCGGTTCTTCAGCGTGTTTCGGACATAGCGCAAAGCAGGAGCCTTGATCTTTTTGACCGGCCTCTGCCTACCATGCCGAACTAGCTGATTTACCGTGGGCACCCTACAACACCGTCCTTAACTTAGTTGCCTAGCCAAATGACCAGGCACAGACCATCCCATGCACTTCCGAAAAAGCGCGTCGACTAATGCTAGCCTGTACGTGGCATAGTGTCAACCGGGCCGCATGGCCCGCACAGAAGAGCCCAGAGGCATCGATTTGTCCCTGCGCAATTATGAACTGGGCGCTGACTCCACAATGGGCTGGGCCAGTATCCACAGACTAATCATGGCGTACTCCGTCACGCAGTAGCAGTA
>JAQBVZ010000027.1 GCA_027625205.1 Chloroflexota bacterium | reverse complement strand
GTTAACGATGTATCGGTTCTCATCCACCAGCGGCGCCATATCTGTGATGGTGCCAATGGCCGCCAGTTCCATGAGGCCGTCCGCCCAATCAGCCGGGTGCGTTGGCTCCAGCAGTGCTTGCGAGAGCTTCAGGGCCATGCCAACGCCGGTCAGATGATGAAAGGCGTAGTTTGAGCCAGGCGCTCTGGGATTGATGATGGCTATTGCATCTGGCCTTGAGCCCGTCACCAGGTGATGGTCCGTCACAATGGTATCGATATCGCTGTTCTTGGCGTGGGCAATGGGGCCAACGTCAGTGACACCGCAGTCCACCGTCACAATGAGCGTCGCGCCCTGATCTTTGAGCTTGTCCACGGCGCCGTTGTTCAAGCCATGGCCTTCAGTTACCCGGTGAGGGATGTAGGGCATGGGCAGCAGGCCGTAGCGAGTAAGGGCTCGCATCATGAGTGCGGTGCCCGTGACGCCGTCAGCGTCAAAATCACCAAAGACGGCCACCGTCTCGGCCTTCTGACGTGCTATCTCCAGACGCTCCACAGCGAGGGCTATTTCCGGCAAATTTCCGGGGTCTTCAAAAAGGCCAGGGCCCGCTTCAAGGAACTCTCTGGCCTCCTCACTGGTGGTGATGCCGCGCCGTGCCAACAGGTTGGCCACCAACGGAGGGATGTCCCCCAAAGCAGAGATGTCTTCAGGGCTAGGTGGCTCAGTCACCCGCCAACGTTTGCGCCGTCCTTGAATGGGACCGCCTGGCATGGTGGAGCCTTACGCGTCCGGCTGGACGAAGATAAGCGATGAGTTATGTCCGCCAAATCCCAGACTGTTGCTCATGGCTGCCTTCACCACGCCCCGGTACGGGGTATAGGGGGTGTAGTCCAAGTCACACTCAGGGTCAGGGGTTTCCAAATTGATGGTAGGGGGGGTTGCGCCCTGATTGACCGCCATAACGGATATGGCCGCCTCCACGCCGCCGGCCGCGCCCAGCAGGTGCCCGGTCATGGACTTGGTGGAGGATATCCTCAGCTTATAGGCCTCATCCCCAAACACCGCTTTGACCGCCAGCGTCTCCAGCTTGTCGTTGAGAGGCGTGCTGGTGCCATGGGCGTTGATGTATGAGATGTCTTTGGGTTCCAGCTCAGCTATCTCCAATGCGCGCTTCATGGCTCGTGCGCCGCCTTCGCCACCAGGTGATGGCTGGGTGACGTGGAAAGCGTCGGATGAAGAGCCATACCCGGCAAGCCTCGCCAGGGGTGTGACGCCACGCCGGATGACGCTCTCCTCGCTCTCAATAACAAGGATGCCAGCGCCTTCACCCATAACAAAGCCGTCCCTGTTTGCGTCAAAGGGCCTGCTGGCTGCTTTGGGGTCGTCGTTGCGAGTGGAGAGGGCCAGACAGGCGTTGAACCCGGCGACGGCGATAGGGCAGAGGGGTGCTTCCGTGCCACCGGCCACTGCAATGTCGATGTCGCCGTGCTGAATCATTTCATACGCTGTACCAATGGCGTCGGCCCCGCTGGAGCATGCGGTGGTGATGCAGAAATTTGGCCCTTTTGCGCCAAAGTTGATGGAGACCTGACCTGAGCCCATGTCCGCCAACATCATTGGTATAAAGAAGGGGTTGACCCGTGTTGGGCCCTTCTCCTCCAGTACTTGGAACTGCTGAGAGAGGGTGATGAGCCCTCCAACGCCGCTGCCCACCATGGCGCCCACGCGGGTGGCATCCACGGAACCGTCCTCCAAGTTCAGACCGGCCTGGGCAAGCGCCTGGTGCGTGGCCGCAATGGCAAGCTGCGCGAACCTGTCCAGCCTGCGCGCTTGCTTGCGGTCCACGTACTCTGTCGGGTCGAAGCCTCTGACTTCACCTGCGAAGGTGGTCAGGAAGCCTTCAGTATCAAATGCCGTTATGTAGTCGATGCCAGAGACGCCCTTGAGCAAGGCGTCCCAAGAGGAACGCACGTCCAGCCCCACTGGGCTTACCATTCCGAGTCCAGTCACGTACACCTTTTTGGCCATGGTCACTCCTGAGGTGTGTGGCGTTAGGGTGATGATATGGCAGGGATGGGCCACCTACAAGCTGCTAGACGGCCAATGTTGGCTGTGATGTGGGAAACGTAAGGACGCTAGGGTGCATAGCTTCTACAACAGAGACCCCATGCCCTGTTATTATGGGCCTCTGATAGTAGCCATGGCCAACACGGGAGGCGTCACTATGTTCAAAAAGATCTTGGTATCACTGGACGGTTCAGAACTTGCGGAGGCGGCGCTCCCTTACGCCGAACCTCTGGCAAAGCAGTATGGGGCCAAACTCATCCTGGTTGAGGTGCTGCACGAATCAAACCTGTCCAGCGCCATGGTCACGGCCCCGTCCGCGGGAATGAGCTTAAGTTACCCAGACAGCAGTATGACCGCCCTCAGGGACCAGTTCAAGGATGAGATCCGGGTGGTTGAAGAGCGAATGGACGGGCATATGGAACGGCTACGCAGCGACGGCATCGAAGCTGAGTGGGACGTGCTGCACGGCAATCCTGCGGAAGGGATACTAGCGGCAGCCGCGCAACGCGAGGTTGACCTGATAATCATGGCCACCCATGGACGGGGCGGGCTGCGCCGGTCAGTTCTTGGCAGTGTCACGGATAAGGTCATTCGGGGCACTGATAAGCCTGTGCTGGCGGTTAAGCCGGTAGTAGAGGCTAAATAAAGGATGACTGCCCTTGAAAGTGCGGCCCAGACCAAGGCGCTGAAGCGTCCACCTCGCTTTGTGATTGCGACACCAATCTGCGATGGTCACGACGTGGCAGCGACTGCCATAACGCGGCTGTTGCGTGCTCAGGGAGCTGAGGCCGTCTACATTGGCTTCAACAAGAGCGCCCAGCAGATTGTGAAGGCGACTGTGGAGGAGGACGCTTCTGCCATCGCAATCAGCACCTACAACGGCGGCCACATGTCGTTTATCCGGGAGGTGCTCAAGGAGCAACGGCGGCAGGGAATAGCGGACGTGCCTCTCTTCTGCGGCGGCGGCGGGACCATCCTTGCCACTGAAGTGGCCTCTCTGGAGCGGCTGGGCGTGGCCAAGGTCTATCGACCTCCCCTGGACTTGGCGGAAGCGGTTGGTGACATGCTTGAACGCGCAGGGAGATTCAAAGCCAACGCTCGTGGTGAAGCGAACGCCAAGGGGTACCGAGACCTTGCCCAGCGGCTGACGGCGGCTGAATGGGGTACGCAGAGGCGGAACGGCGCCTCGCCCACGTCTAACGGCACGTCCGCCAAGGCGGTTGGTGATAAACCTCGCGTCTGGGGCTTGGGCGGACGGGGCGGCGCAGGCAAGAGCACCCTCATTGATGAACTGGCATTCCGCTTTCTTCAATCCACTAAAGGAAACATCGCCGTCTTGACGGTGGACCCCACGTTGGGTGACCGCCTCAGGATGCTGTACTGCTATTCCCCAAGAGTGTATCTCCGGTCTGTGCACCTAGGCCCAGAGGACGCACTGGACCAGAAGCTGCCTTCCGTGCTTGATGTGCTTCGTAAAGAGACATTTGACCTCATCCTTGTGGAATCGGTGGGCTTGGGTCAGAACGACCTCGGAGTCGCTCCCTACGTGGACGCCTCCGTCTACTGCATGACGCCAGAGTACGGCACGGACGTGCAGCTAGAAAAAGAGGCGCTGTTGCATCGCGCTGAGGTAGTGGTGATGAACAAGCGGGACTATCCGCAGGCAGACGTGCGGTCCCTGCGCGTGAAAAACCAGCTAACTGAAACCCAAAAACTTATATTGACTGAGGCCAAACTCCACGGTGACCCAGGGGTGACGGCACTCTTTGAACTCATCGCGGAACGCTCAGGGCTGGGGTCGTCGTCTAAGAAGCAGCGCTCAACCGGGACTGAGGATTCGCCAGTGCCCCCATCACGCCGTGGGTACTTGGGAGGTGTGGTTGACACCCATGAGGCGTACTACCAGGAGATGGAACGGGAAATCAGCGAGGCGTCTTCAGATTCCGCCAAGGCAAACGACTATCAGCAGCGGTACGGAGCGATATGGAGTCAATACGGTTTCAAGGGCGGCCCAGACTTACAAGCAGGTGACACTGAAGAAGAGGGCGTCATCTACCGTACTGACGATAAGGGTGTGCGGACGCCCGTAGCTCGTCGCACCACCACTGGCATATGGGTGCCTGTTATTGGCCTGCCTTCAGAGGACATCAGCGCACCGGAGATTGTCCGCTACCTTTATAAGCAGAACGTCCCTGGTGATTTCCCTTATACCGAGGGAGCTTACTCATACCGCCGGACAGACCAGAACCCCATCCGTATGTTTGCGGGACTGGGCCTGCCGGAGACAACCAACCGGCGCTTCCATCTGCTACGTGAACGTGGCGGTGCACCACGGCTCTCCACGGCCTTCGATTCGCTGACGCTCTACGGCATGGACTCCGACGAACCCGGCGCGCTGGCCAAGGTGGGCGAAGGCGGAGTGGCCGTGGATACCATCGACGACATGCTCGCGCTCTATGACGGCTTCAACCTTGAGGAAACGTCGGTCTCCATGACCATGAACGGACCAGCACCCACCATCATGGCCATGTACCTGGCAGCGGCGCGACGACGCGGTTTCGATTGGAAGAAACTCAGGGGTACCATTCAGACGGACATCCTGAAGGAGGTGCAGGCCCAGAATGAGGCGCTCATTCCGCTGGAACCGGCGTTACGGCTCATTGCCGACATGATCGACTTCACAATGAAACGCGTGCCTCTCTGGTACCCCATCTCCATCTCCGGGTACCACATTGGTGAGGCCGGGGCCAACCCCATACAAGAGCTGGCGTTCACCCTGGCCAACGGCTTTACTTACGTGGAGGTCCTGCGGAACCGCGGGCTGCCAATAGATGAATTTGCCAAACGGCTCTCCTTCTTCTTCACATCAGGCTCAGAGTTGGAGTTCAACGTGCTGGGTCGTGTCGCCCGGCGCATCTGGGCCGTGGGCATGAAGCGGCATTACAACGTGGATGGCGCCAGCGTGGCGTTGAAATTTCACAGCCAGACGTCTGGCCGTTCACTCCAGGATGTGGAACCACTCCACAACCTGACTCGTGTGGCGTTGCAGGCCGAGCATGCCTTGCACAACAACACAAACTCACTCCACACCAACTCCTATAAAGAGACATACTCCACACCAGAGGAAGAGGACGTTCTCCTGGCCATGGGTAGTCAGCAGATCCCGCTTCTGGAGAGTGGGGACTTCCGGTTCACGGAAAACCTCTTCCAGGGCGGCTACGGCCTCTCATATCTGGAGGATGAGGTTGAGCGTGCTGTCCACCGAATTTTCCGGGAGATTGACCAGCAGGGCGGTGTGATACCGGCCATTGAGAATGAATACTTCCGCACCGTCACCCAAAAAGAGGTGCAGAAAGAGCAGCGTGCCCGTAACAAGGGAGAGCGGACCATTGTGGGCGTGAACTACATGGAGTCCGGGTACGGTGAACACCCGCGCGGCACGTTGGTGCACATACCCGTGGCTGATAAGCGTATGCAAATAGCCAGGACTCGCACCTTCAAGCGGCAGCATGCGGGTGAGGCTAAGGTTGCCTTGAACAAGCTGAAGGACGCCGCACCCAACGGCGGCAACGTATTTGAAGTGATGCTGGACGCTGTGGAAGTTTCCACGGTAGGCCAGATAACCCACGCCCTCTGGGAAGTCTGGGGTCGCTTCCGGCCTTCCATGTAAGGTTTATGCACCTTCGTTGCGCACCGTCCGCGTTTGTGCATTAGAATGCCAGCTACTTTCCGTGGCTGGAGCCACAGAGTCTACCTCTTAAGGATGTGAACAGTGGTTGCGAGCGACTCAAACTATGCGCAGTTGAGACGGGAAGCTGAAGAGGACTTTGAGGGTTTCTGGGCCAGAGCCGCTGAGGAGCTTCCCTGGTTCAGTAAGTGGGACAAGGTCTTTGAGGATGATTATCCCTCCTTCCGCTGGTTCCCCGGCGCTCAGACCAACCTTGCGTATAACTGCCTGGACCACCATGTTAAAGAAGGCGCTGGCGAACACGTAGCGCTTATCTACGCCAATGAGCTTGGCGCGCGACAGACCTTCACCTATGCAGAGCTCATGGGTGAGGTGGAGCGCGTTGCTGCAGCTTTGCGAGGCATGGGCCTGGCCAAGGGAGACCGGCTCACCATCTACATGCCCAACTGTCCGGAGGCCGCCATCCTGATGCTGGCCACCGTTCGCATTGGCGCCATTCATTCAGTTGTCTTTGCTGGGTTTGGCTCACAGGCCCTGGCTGATCGCATAAACGCAAGCGGCTCCCGGTTGGTGTTCACTGCGGACGTGGCCTACCGGAAGGGGAGCACAGTGGAGCTCAAGCCTTTGGTGGATGGAGCCATGGACCTGGGCTGTGATGCAGTGGAACGGGTGGTGCTGCTGAAGCGTGGCGAGGGCAACGTATCGCTCGTTGCTGACCGCGACATGCTCTGGGACGAGTTCTTGGAGCGTGGGGCGGGCCAGAGCGGTGATTACGTTCTCATGGAGGCCAACGACCCTGCGTACATCCTGGCTACGTCAGGCACCACCGCTACACCCAAGCTTGTGGTCCATACCCAGGGCGGGTATCAGGTGGGTGTTCACAGCATGGGCCGTTGGTGCTATGGATTGAAGCCATCAGATGTATGGTGGGCCACCTCTGACCTGGGGTGGGTGGTAGGCCACAGCTATATTGTGTACGGCCCGTTGATGTCCGGCGCAGCCTCCATCCTTTATGAAGGCGCCTTGGATTACCCCACTCCTGACGTGCTCTGGCGGCTTGTGGAGGAATTTAAGGTCACTGGCATCTTCACCTCGCCAACAGCAGTGCGGCTCTTGATGCGCACAGGAGAGGAATATGCCAAAGGCAGGGATATATCTTCACTGGAGCGCGTCATCTGCGCCGGTGAAGTACTGAACCCGCCTGTTTTGGAGTGGCTGGAACAACGAATATTTGATGGGAAGGTCCCTGTCATTGATCACTGGTGGCAGACGGAGACAGGTGCTCCCGTCATAGGCAATCCCTATGGACTTGGAATGGTGCCTGTTAAGGCAGGCTCGGCAGGCGTGCCTCTCCCCGGTATGGAAATTGCCATCATGAGCATGGAGGGGGAGGAATGCGCCCCTGGTGAGAAGGGCATCCTTGTCATCAAGCGGAGCTTTCCTAACCTCACGGCCACTATTTGGGGTGACCCCGAGCGGTATAGTCGGGACTACTGGCAGAAAATTGTTGGCTCATACTTTACCGGTGACCTGGCTTCCATAGACGAGGATGGCTATGTGTGGTTCTCCGGCAGGGCGGATGAGGTCATCAAGATAGCGGCCCACCGGATTGGCAGCGTTGAAGTGGAGACTGCCTTTATGCGGCATGAGGCGGTGGCTGAGGCTGGAGTAACAGGTAGGCCAGACGAGTTACGCGGTGAGGTTATTGCCGGCTTCATCATCTTGAAGAATGGATACACGTCCTCTGAGCAACTCAAGGCTGAGCTTCATCAGGTGGTGCGGAAGGAGTTGGGCCCTGTGGCTGTCATAGGGGACATCAACTTTGTGAACATGCTTCCCAAGACCCGTTCAGGTAAGACTATGAGGCGTGTCCTTAAGGCCATTACCTTAAATACTGACCCAGGGGACATCACTACCATTGAAGATGAAGGGTCTGTGGAAGAGGCCCGGCAGGCGTGGCAACAGTTAAAGG
>JAQBVZ010000026.1 GCA_027625205.1 Chloroflexota bacterium | reverse complement strand
CACATTGAGAGGGTCATCCTCCACGGGAGTCCCGTCCTCATCCACCTCCACAGTCGCCAAGTCCACGGGCTGGCCCACCCGCTCTATCTGCTGCTCAGACACCGCCCCTTCTAGCAGGTTGTCGACGAGGAAGCGCCGCAAGGTCGCGGTGGACGAGGTGTCTATGGAAACGCCTCTCTCCTCCCGTTTCACCTCAACCACAACCCCTGTCTCCAGATAGTTCGGGAGAATGATGTACAACTGCTCAATGTCACCGTCCAAAAGCGCTTTTGTAGCTACTTCCTGATCATCGTAAAGGCGAAAGGTGACCAGCCCCTGTTCCTGGGCACTGTCAAACGTCTGCGTGGCATCCACGTAGCCAATTGTCTTTTCTTTGGGAGTGTCCTCAGTATTCACTGCCTGAAAGATAAAGACCGCTATAACAGCCAAAAGGCCCAACGCCGGAACAATTGCCGTCATGATTTTGAAGCTAGTGCGGCCAATGGTTGAGGTAAGTTCCCGCCGGCCCACAACAAGTGTTTTATTCATGGCCGGCCCCTACCAGCATGAGGAAGATTTCTTCCATGCGCGGGGTGGCCACCTCAAACTGCTCAGCCGCCACACCTTTGTCCAGCAACTGCCGCAACACGTGCGCAGGAGTGGTGCCCGGCAGCATGCGGACTTCATACGTCTCGCCGTCCTGGTGCACCTCTTCCGTGCCGTCTAGCTCCTCTGGTAGGAAATCAACCACCATTTTGAGCGCATCACCCCGATAGCGGCGTCTGATATCCGCCAGGCGGTCATTCACCACCACCCTCCCTTGGTTGATCATCACCACCTTGTCCGACAACTCCTCCACCTGCTCCATCTGGTGAGTGGAGAACAACAGCGCCGCGCCGTCCTGCCGAACGCCCGCAATCACGTCCTTCATCAGGCGCACATTGACGGGGTCCAGGCCTGAGAAAGGCTCGTCCAGGACGATGATGGACGGCTGATGGATGATGGTGGCTGCAAGCTGGATAATCTGCCCCATACCCCTGCTCAACTCGCTTATCTTCTTGCCAGCGTGTCCCCCATGCTCAGGCGTTCCAGCAGTCCTTTGGCCCCGGCTGACGCGTCTCCCTTTGTCATGCCCTTGAGCATGCCCAGGTAGACCAACACGTCTAGGACTTTCTGTCCACGGTAGAGTCCCCGCTCCTCCGGCAGGTAACCAATCTGCTCCTGGGACTCAGCGCTTAGCTGGTTACCCAGAATGCTGACGGAGCCTCTGTCGGGTTTCAGGATATCCAGGAGCATGCGGATGGTTGTGGTCTTGCCCGCGCCGTTGGGCCCCACCAATCCGGCCACTTGTCCACGAACCACAGACAGTGAAACGTCCCGGACCACGTCCGTGTCGCCAAACCGCTTCCAGAGGCCTTGAGCTTCGATAGCGATAGTGTCCGCTGAGAGGGGCGTCATGCGTTACCGTCCGTTGTGAAGAAGTTGCCTGATCGAGCTGTCATGGAGACATGGTAGCGTCGGCAAGCGCGAAGAGCCAGCGGTTTGCCTATGCCGCGCCGCCGCCTATGGCTGGCAAGAAGTGGACTTCAGCGTCAGGCGCGAGCTTGCGACGAAGCCCTTCCGTGGAGGTCTCACCGTCAACAAATGTGGCCAACCCTGGCCGCAGACGATCCTCCTCATCAGGATTGACCAAGCGTTCACGGATGCCGGGGTATTCCTGTTCCAGCTTGTCGATGACCTCACCAACGGTGGCGGCTTCTACCTGGACCGTGGTGCGGCCCCCGGCAAATTTGCGCAATATCGTTGGTATGAAGACCACAGCCATGGCCGTGCTCCCAGCGTCGCGGCTACGACCCGTTCTTGGCTGCCAGGGACTCCAGGATCCGGCCTGGCTTGATAGGGAGTTGGGGGAACCGTGCGCCCGTCGCATCGTGGACAGCGTTGGCTACCGCAGCCAGGGCCGGCACAATTGGCGTCTCACCCACACCACGTACGCCAAAGGGGTGAAACGGGTTGGGTACCTCCACAATTATCGTCTCGATCATCGGCAGGTCATAAGCGGTGGGCATGCGATAGTCCAAGAACGTCGCGTTCTCCATCGCGCCCTTGCCGCTCATCACGTACTCCTCATTCAAGGCCCAGCCAATGCCTTGCGCCGCGCCGCCCTGCATCTGGCCCTCCACGTAGGAGGGGTGAATGGCCTTCCCCGCGTCCTGCACTGATGTGTAACGCAGAACGTCCACCTTGCCAGTCTCAGGGTCTACCTCCACATCCACGATGTGCGTGCCAAAGCCACCCGCGCCGGAAACGCCCACTGCGGAGCCAGTTTCTCCCACAGGGCCGCCGGTCTGGTCCAGTTTCTCCGCCAATTCCTTGAACGTCAGCTTGAGTTCAGGGTCAGACTTGGAGCTAAAGGCACCGTCCTCAAACTGTAGCTCCTCCACCTTCACGTCCCACAGCTTGGCGGCCCTGGCAGTCATCTCTGTGACCACCTTCTGGGCTGCGTTATACGCCGCAAGGCCGGAGGTGTTCGTGGTGCGGCTCCCGCCGGTTACGTCGTTATAGCCCACGCTGTTGGTGTCCGCCACGTAGGCGTGGACATCCTCCATGCGAAGCCCCAGCACCTCAGCGGCCTGCATGGAGATTGAAGCGCGCGCCCCGCCGATGTCCGTGGAACCCTCCACCAGGGTAACGGTGCCATCAGTCGTCACGTTGATGTTTACGGATGACTTCATGCCGCCGTTGAACCAGAAACCGCTGGCAACTCCACGACCCCTGAGCTTGCCGTTGGACGGGTTGTGTTCCAGCTTGCTCTGCCAGTGGGGCGAGGCCTGGGCCGCCTGAAGCACCTCAATGTTGCCAATACGCGGGAACTTGGGGCCGTCAGCGCGACGGTCCCCCTCCTGTGAGGCGTTGAGCAGCCGGAACTCCAGGGGGTCCATGTCCAGCTTCTCAGCAATCTCATCAACCACGCTCTCCATGGCAAAGGCCACCTGAGGCGCGCCCGGTGCGCGGTACGCTGCGGACTTGGATTTATTCACCACAACGTCATAGGTGTCTATGTACGTGCTTTCAACCTTGTATGGCGCAAAGATGCAGCCTGCCGCAGGGCCAATGGAAGCACCGGGGAATGCGCCAGCTTCGTAACGAACGTCGGCAGTGGCGGCGGTTATCTTGCCTTTGGTGTCAACGCCCACCTTCACCTTGACCTTGCCTGCGGGCGCAGGGCCTGTGGCCTCAAAGACGGACTTGCGGTCCATCTGCATCTTCACCGGCCTGCCACACTTCTTGGACAGCAGGGCCGCCAGCGGCTCCAGGTAAACGCCTATCTTGCCGCCAAAGCCTCCACCTATCTCCATGGGGACCACTTTAATCTGGGAGGTTGGCACCATGAGGATGCCCGCCAAGCTGGTGCGGACCCAGAAGGCCCCCTGCGTGCTGGTCCATATGGTCAACTGGCCATCATTGTTCCAGAAGGCCGTAGCGTTCTGCGGCTCTATGTATCCCTGGTGCACCGTAGATAGCTGGAACTCCCGCTCCACCACCACGAAGGCCTCTTTGAAGCCAGCGTCCACATCACCAAAGATGTGTCGGGCGTGTTTGGCGATATTGGTGTTAGGCACGTCCTCGCCCAGGTGGTCGCCCACCAGATACTCCAGAATAATAGGTGCGTCAGGGGCCATGGCCTCATCCACGTTGATTGCCGGACGGAGCACCTCATAGTCCACCGCAATCAGCTTGGCAGCCTCCAGCGCCGTGTTCATGTCCAACGCCGCCACCGCAGCGACAGGCTGGCCTTTGAAGCCTGCCTTGTCATGCGCCATCACCCGGTTGCTGTCGTCCCGGTAGTTAGCGACCTCTTCTCCGGCCTCCACGTCTTTGCTCTCAGCAATGGGCATGTTTGCGCCGGTGATGACCGCCAGAACGCCAGGTAGCTTCTCTGCCTTGGAGGTGTCGATGCTCTTGATGCGAGCGTGAGCATGGGGACTGCGTAGCACAGTGCCGTACACCATGCCAGGCAGCCTGACGTCCGCCCCGTATTGCGCGCGGCCAGTTACCTTGTCCACACCGTCAGGCCGTATGGGACGCGTCCCCAGTACCTTGTACTCCGGCTGCTTATCTGTAGCCACCATGGTTACTTACTCCCTTTGGACGGCGTCTCAGCCGCCTTCTGCACTGCCCTCACAATTTTGTCGTAACCCGTACACCGACAGAGGTTTCCTGCCAGCCAAAAGCGAATGCTGTCTTCCGACGGATGCGGCTCCTTCTCCAGCAACGCCTTGGCAGCCACCAGGAACCCCGGTGTGCAGATGCCGCATTGCAGCGCCGCCTCTTCCAGAAACGCCTGCTGCAACGGGTGCAGCCCCTCCCGCGTAGCCATGCCTTCTATCGTGTTGAGCTGCTTGCCGCTAACCTCAGCCGCCAGCACCAGGCACGAGTCCACAATGCGCCCGTCCAGGTTTACCGTGCAAGCGCCGCAGTTGCCGTCATTGCAGCCTTCCTTGGTGCCGGTCATACCCAGCACATCTCGCAGAGCCTCCAACAGGCTCCTGTAAGGCTCCACCAGGAACTCCACCGGCTCGCCATTAATAGTCGTCTTTACATGCGTTTTTCCAGTTGCGTCTTGCACCATGCTATGCGGCTCCCCTTGCTCGTTCTATTGCCTTGGTCAGCATACGTTTCGTCAGCACACCAACCAGATGCCTGCGCTGGTCCGCCGTGCCTCGCATGTCATCAATGGGGCTGGCGGCTACGATAGCCAGATCAGCCGCCGATTGAATGTTCTCCGGTGTGACGGGCTTACCCGCCAATGAATCGCCAGCCGCCTTCGCCAGGATGGGCGTCGGGCCAACGGCGGCAAGGGCGATGCGTGCTGACTGGATAGTCTCGCCTTTGGCGTCCAGCGTTACCGCCACAGCAACACCCACCACCGCAATGTCCATCTCGTTTCGCGGTATGAACCGCTGGTAGGCGGAGCCAGAGTGGGCCGCAGGCGCAGGGACTTCCATCCGCAGCAGGAACTCGCCCTTGGTCATGGCGTTCTTACCCGGCGCGACGCAGAATGCGTCGACAGGCACCTCACGCGTGCCTTTAGGTCCTGCCACCACCGCGACTGCGTTATGCACCATAAGCGGGCCGATGCCATCCGCGCTGGGCGATGCGTTGCACAGGTTGCCACCGATGCTTGCCCGCGACTGTATCTGGATGCCACCGATGATTGACGCCGCGTCCACAATGCCAGCGTACGTCGCACGGAGCTTGTCGTCCTCGTAAACGCGATAACAGGGGGTCGCCGCGCCCAGACGGAGGCCAGCGCCGTTCAGCGTAAGCTCCATGACCTCAGGCACGGCCTTGATGTCCACCATAGCGTCCAAGTCAAACCTGCCGCCCCTGGCCTGGACGATCACGTCAGTCCCGCCCGCCATGCAACGGGCGCGGTCTCCGTACTGCTCCAACAGGGAAACAACTTCCTGGACGTCTTTCGCGGCCACGTATTGGAAAGGGTGCAACGTCGTGCTCCTAGAGGGTGGCCCCGTCATGAATAGGCGGGGGTTATAAGACCACGGGGATTATCTTAGAAGTGAGCCCTGCTGGCAACCGTCAGAAGGCTACGTCAGCAATGAGTAGCCTCCTGGGCAGATACTCAGAGGGCTATTGTATCTTATGTGAAGGCTTCGTGTTACTGCGAAGCGGTACGCATAGACCGCCTACGCATAAAGAGCACAGCGGCAACCAGGCCCAGCGCTAGCACGCCAAGGCCCCATGTTGATACCCCCGGCACAGCCGGTGGTGGTATGACCGGTATCACGAGTGTGATTGAGTCATTCGACGGCGTGAGGTCAGTGGTGTTGGACGTCACGCTCGCTGTGTTGGAGATGTCCCCCAGCAAGATGGGGGCGATGACGGTGATGGTGAACACAACATTGGCTCCGTTGGCAAGCGACGCTGCCGTGCAGGTCACGGTGCCTCCGGACTCGCTACACCCAGCCGACGTTGAAACGTAGGTCACGGTCCCCGGCAGGGTATCGGTAACGACAACAGAGGTAGCTGTGCTAGGCCCGTTGTTGGTCACCGTAAGCGTGTACGTCAGGCCCTGGGCGACCACTGCAATTGCAGGGTTGGCAGATTTAGCTATCGAGAGGTCAGGTGCGGGCGTCCCCGCGAAGACTGCTACCGCGTCATCAATGCCACCGCCTACGTAGAGGTGCTTCTCATCAGCACTCGTCGCTATTCCGATTGTGCCGTCAAGCCCGTCAACGCCACCAACGCCGTCCTTTATGACCTCCACAAAGGTCAGAGCTCCTGTTGTTGCGCTTCGGCTGAAGACCGCCACGGCATCGTCGGTCTGACCTCCTACGAAAACAAAAAGCCCGTTTGGACTCACCCTCACGGGATTCGCTCCACCAAGCCCGTCGACGCCACTAACGCCGTCCTTTTTGACCTCCAAAAAGGTCAGAGCACCAGTCGTCGCGTTCCGGCTGAACACCGCTACCGCATTGTCATCCGTACCTGTAACGTAGACGTTTTTTCCAACCGGACTTACATCGACCACTAGGGCAACGTCAAGCCCGTCGACGCCAAGAACGCCGTCCTTATGGACCTCGACGAAGGTGAGGGCACCCGTCGTCGCGTTCCGGCTGAACACCGCTATAGCATCGTCACTCACCCCACTTGCGTAGACATGTTTCCCATCTAAGCTGATGGTCACCGAGCGGGAATTAGCCAGCCCGTCGACGCCAAGAACGCCGTCCTTGTGGACCTCGACGAAGCTGAGCGCGCCCGTAGTCGCGTTCCGGCTGAATACCGCTACTGCGTTGTCGATGGATGACGAAGCGTAGACGTGTTTACCATCCGGACTTACGATCACCGACCTGGCCTGTTGAAGGCCGTCGACGCCAGCAACGCCATCCTGTTTAAATTCGACGAAGGTGAGGGCACCCGTCGTAGCGTTCCGGCTGAACACCGCCACCGCATTGTCATTCGTCGCCGCGGTGTATACGTGTTTCCCGTCGGGGCTCACCGTCACGAATACGATGCCGTCAAGCCCGCTGACGCCCCCAACGCCATTTTGTTTGAATTCCACGAAACCGAGGGTGCCCGTCGTCGCGTTCCGGCTGAACACCGCTACCGCGTCATCAAGACCGCCTGCGGCATATAGGTGTTGTCCGTCCGGGCTCAGTGTCACCCATCTAAGGTCGTCAAGCCCATCAACGCCACCCACGCCGTCCTTGTGTACCTCAACAAAGGTAAGGGGCGGAACGGCAGCAAGTACACGGCCGTGGTGCAGTTGGTACGTGAATTCATCCAGCGCAATCACGTCTTCCTCTCCAGCCAGGATTGCCGCCTTGGCGTTCTCCCACTGCTCCACCGCCAGCGCCTTGGAGCGTTCCAGGTCCTTGGAGAGCCAGGTAAAACCATCGCCAAGCGCCTCCACGAGTATGCCGACTTTCTCAGCAGCGCGTATCTCCCCGTACCGTGCGCCGGTGTGCTTGATGAACTGGAACATCCTCACCTTCATGTCGCGTCCCCACGCCCTGAACAGCACGCCAAAGGCCGCCGTGGTCTTCCCCTTACCTTCTCCCGTGTTGACGATGACGAGCCCCTTGTTGATACGCGGGCCCTTGACGGCCTGCGGAGTGCTCATGGCTTAGACCTCCGGCGGGGCAGCACCACCGGGGTACCGTCATCCGGGTGGGTGATGACGGTGACCTCAGCGCCAAAGGCAGCCGACACCACCGCTTCCGTCAGCACCTCAGTTGGGGTACCCAGAGCGACCACCACTCCGTCATGCAACGCCGCTATGCGGTCACAG
>JAQBVZ010000025.1 GCA_027625205.1 Chloroflexota bacterium | reverse complement strand
TCAGAAGGCATACTCTATAAGGGGCCTCCCAGATTGAATTTGGGAGGCCCCTCTATATCAGCATTAAGCCCAGCAACCGCGTGATAGAATCTGGCCACGATCAGGGCGGGAGGCCAAAAGATGGGCATGATAGACCTGCGCAGCGACACTGTAACCCAGCCTACATCGGAGATGCGCCGTGCCATGGCGGAGGCGGAGGTAGGCGACGACGTCTTTGGTGAAGACCCCACCGTGAACCGGTTGGAGGCCATGGCTGCGGAGCGCATGGGCAAGGAAGCGGCCCTTTTTGTGGCCAGCGGCACCATGGCAAATCTGGTCAGCGCCCTCACCCACTGTCAACGCGGCGACGAGATGGTGTTGGGGACTGACGCCCACATATTTGTGAACGAGGTTGGCGGCGTGGCGGCCATGGGCGGCATCCAGGTGAAGGCCATCCCCAACGACAGTCGCGGCAAGCTGGACCCTGAAACGGTGGAGCAGGCCATCAGGCCAGACGGCCTTCATTTCCCAAGCACGGGGCTGGTCTGCATGGAGAATACGCACAACCGGGGCAGCGGCGCGGCCTTCACCGCCCAGGAGATGGGCGCCGTCACGGAGGTGGCCCACGCCCATGGGGTGCCTGTTCACCTGGACGGCGCGCGCATCTTTAACGCAGCAATCGCTTTGGGCGTCTCGCCCTCATCCCTGGCAGCAGAGGCGGATACATTGAATTTTTGCCTATCAAAAGGACTGTCGTGCCCCGTGGGGTCTGTAGTGTGCGGCAGTGCAGAGTTCATTGCCAAGGCACGGAAGACGCGGAAGATGGTGGGCGGCGGCATGCGTCAGGCTGGCGTGCTTGCCGCAGCAGGCGTCTTTGCGCTGGAGCACATGGTGGACAGGCTGGCAGAGGACCATGACAACGCCAAACGGCTGGCCCAAGGGCTGGCCCAACTGCCAGGGGTCGTGATAGACCCATCGCAGGTACAGACCAACATTGTCATCGTGGAGATGATGGAGAAGCCACCCCTGGAGTTCATCAGCGAACTCAAGGAGCGAGGCGTGCTGGCCAACTACAACCTGGGGCGTCGCGTACGGTTTGTCACGCATCACGGGATCAACGCAGAGGACATAGACGAAGCGCTAGACGCCTCAGAGGCGGTCATCCGCGGCAAGGCTCACGCAGGGTAAGCAAGCCACCATGCCTGATGAAACCCTAGCCAGCGTTGAGTTCCACGAGGTAGACCAACACCGTTGGCCCGACTTTGAGCGGCTGTTCGAGAGCCGCGGAGGGCCAAAGTACTGCTGGTGCATGCTATTCCGCGCCCGTGCCGCAGAGCTGCGAACAGCCGGTCACAGCTACCGAAAAGAGGCCATGCATCACCGCGTTCAGGAAAACGTGCCCATTGGACTGCTAGGCTACCTGAACGGAGAACCCGTGGCCTGGTGCTCTATGGCGCCCCGGGAGACGTACCAACGACTGAGGGGCCAACAGGACGCCGCCGACACGCCAGGCAGCGTTTGGTCACTCGCCTGTTTCTTCGTACAGAGGCGGTTCCGAGGTAAGGGCATGACACGGCGACTTATCCAAGCGGCTGTTGACCACGCCAAAGCGAAAGGGGCCTCAGTTGTGGAGGCGTATCCAGTCGACCCTGACTCACCGAGCTACCGCTTTATGGGGATTGTGAGGAGCTTTGAGGCCGCGGGGTTCCTGGAAGTGGGACGCGCTGGCACTAGACGGCACGTCATGCGGCTCCAAGTCTGAGGCGCGGTTCCCTAGGGGTCACGAGGTTTCAAGGCGAAAAAAGCTGGAGAGGCCGCAAGGTCGCTCCGGCTAAGCGGCCCCAGTTTGTCTGAGACCTCACCTTCAACTCCGTTGCTGCTCCCGGTTAACAATACCGGATGGGGCAATTCACCATCTCTGCCCTGCTAGGCGCGGAGTGTCAGGCTTCCGTATCCCCACCAAAGCACCGACCCCTAGGCCTCAGTGGGGGATAGAATGGGAAAGTGCCAGCGGTGGCTCAGTACGTACAGTGCAATCCTACGCATCAGTCACCTCCACACTTTAGTGGTCCCCAGACTTGCGCCCAGTGGGCCATCCCTTCCGAGACAACTCCACATTAGCACTTATCTGTCCGTTAGTCAAGCAGATTCCGTGACATTCACGGAATCTTCACAAGTAAAGAAACGTTCACAGTCATATACTTGACGAATTCAGCTATTTATCTCCGGCCTCACACTTGTTTCCCCACCATGCCCTGACACGTTCAGCAACCTCTCGCTCATATCCTTCCTCACCTGGTGCATAAAACCGTTTTTGGCTGATCTCTTCAGGTAAGTTTTGCTGGCCAGCAAAGTGTCCTGGGTGGTCATGGGAGTACTTATAATCCTTACCGTAGCCCATGTCCCGCATCAGCCCAGTGACGGCGTTACGCAGGTGCAGCGGCACAGGATATTCCCGCCCCTTGCGGACCTCTTCCAGCGCGCTATTCAAGGCCATGTACGCTGTATTGCTCTTGGGCGCAGTTGCCAGGTAGACCGTGGCTTCCGCCAAAGGAATGGCCCCCTCCGGAAAGCCAATGAAATGGACGGCCTGTTGGGCGGCAACAGCAAGGGGGAGCGCTTGAGGGTCAGCCATGCCTATGTCTTCAGCGGCCAATATCACCATACGACGAGCGATGGACATAGGGTCCTCACCCGCCTCAATCATACGTGCCAGCCAGTACATGGCCGCGTCCGGGTCAGACGCCCGCACAGACTTGATGTAGGCGGAGATGGTGTCATAGTGGGCGTTCCCTGCTTTGTCATATGAGGGGCCGCGCCGCTGCATGACCTCCTCCATGGTCTGCCTATCAACCACGCGTTTGCCGTCAGTACCTGGCTCTGTGACAGATACCGCTAGCTCAATGGCGTTGAGAGCCACGCGGGCGTCGCCAGCGGAGATGACAAGCAGCATCTCAAGCGCGTCTGGCTTCAGCTCCACGTTCTGGCCACCCAGTCCGCGTTCGTTATCGACAAGGGTGCGTTGGATGAGAGCCGTGAGTTGCTCGTCAGTAAGCGAGTTGAGCGCAAACACACGGCTGCGAGAGAGAAGCGCCGATATCACTTCAAAGGATGGGTTCTCGGTAGTGGCGGCAATAAAGGTGACGGTGCCGTTTTCCACGTGGGGAAGGATGGCGTCCTGCTGCGCCTTGTTGAAGCGGTGGACCTCGTCTATGAACAGGATGGTCCGCTGTCCAGTGGTGCCCAAAAGCTCCTTGGCTTCAGCCACAGCCTGGCGCAGGTCAGCCACCCCGGCAGACACAGCCGAGACGGGGATGAAGTGGGCCTTGGTCATGCTGGCAATGAGGTAGGCTAAGGTGGTCTTGCCGCTGCCAGGCGGGCCCCACAGGACCATGGAGGGCACTTGGTCCGACCGGATGGTCTTATCCAGGACGTGTCCTGGTCCCAAGAGGTGCTCCTGCCCTACGAACTCTTCCAGGGTCCGGGGGCGCATGCGGGTGGCCAGGGGCGCTTGCTCCTGCTCCCGCTGACGGCGGTTGTGGTCAAAAAGGGTCATGCATTCCAGCCCCAAGGTCTTTGCGGCCAAGTCTAGCACGTCACAAGAGAGATGCTCACGTTCTAGTGTCCGTCTGCTATCTCACTGCTATAATGCGGCTATGCAAGTACGAATACGGCTTTACGCCTTTTACAGAGACCAAGCGGGTACAGACCGAGCAGAACTAACGCTACCTGAAGGCGCAACGGTGTCAGGGGCTATTGCTCAGTTGATGACAGAGTTGCCATCTTTGCCACGCACGTTCCAGCCGCACCTGATGGCGGTGAATGACGAGTTCGCGTCGGTAGACTATCCGCTCCACGATGGTGACGAGGTTGCGCTCTACCCGCCCGTCAGCGGCGGCGTGGTGGATGTGAGCCTTACCCATGAACCCCTGGACCCCATGACGGTTGCTGACCTGGTCCGCCGTTCAACCAACGGGGCCATCATAACTATGGAGGGCACCACCCGCGACATCACGGCTGGCAAGCGTGTCCTCTACCTGGACTATGAAGCCGATGAGGCCATGGCGGAGAAGGTGTTGGGCCAGGTGTTGGAGGAGGCTGCCATCAAATTTGGGGTTTCAGACCTGGCAGTGCGGCACCGCATTGGACACCTGGAGATTGGCGACACAAGTATGGTAGTGGCGGTGGGTGGACGGCACCGGACGGAGGCGTTTTTTGCTGCTCAGTACGCCGTTGACCGCATCAAGCAGATTGTGCCCATCTGGAAGAAAGAGGCCTTTGAGGACGGCAGCGTCTGGGCCGGCTCACAATACAAAGGCCACGAGCACCCGCCAATTGACTACGATGAGTTAATGCGCGTGGCTGCTCCCGCTTTGGGTTACGACACCCATCGAGAGCCCAAGAACAAGTAACAGTCCCGCATTACCCAGGGGTGGCGTATGCCCATTCAAGCCAAACGCGTGTATGACCCGCCGGAACCGGAGGACGGCTTCCGCTTACTGACCATGCGCCGCTGGCCGAGGGGCATTGCCAAGGGCAAGGTCAGCGGCTGGGACAAACGTCTGGCCCCATCCACGGAACTGCTTGCTGATGTACGTACCGGCGTTATCTCCTGGGAGGAGTACGTCAACCGCTATCGGTGGGAGATGGTCAACAGGCCTGACGCCATTGAGGGCGTAGCCGATCTGCGAAAGCAGGTGAATGGTGAGACAGTCACCATCATGTGCGGCTGCAAGGATGAGACTCATTGTCACCGGACGCTGCTCAAGGAACTCATCGAGGCGGGGCCTTAGGCCTTTATCTTGAAGTAGGCTTCCGCCGTCTCGCCGTAGACTTGCCGCTTCTCAGCTTCTGAAAGCACCTTTGACGACTCTACCTTGCCCATGGCCTCCCGGTCACCCATATCGTAGGGGTAGTCGCTGCCCAGCATGACGCGCTCCGCTCCCACCAGAGCAACCAGCACCTCCAGCAACCGCGTGGAGTGGGTCAGGGAGTCAAAGTGGAACCGCTTTAGGTATTCACTGGGGAGCTTGTCCAAGTTGCCTTTGGCGCTGGGCCGTGCGCGCCAGCCTTGGTCCCATCGCGGACAGAGGTACGGACAAGTGCCACCCCCGTGGGCCAGGTAGACCTTCAATCGCGAGAACTCCTTAAGCACCCCACCGAATATTAAGCTGGCCGCCGCCACAGACGTGTCTGTTGGATTGCCAATCAGGTTGTCTAACTGATATCTGCCCAGCCGCTCCTGCCCCAACACGTTCATGGGATGGATGAAGATGGGAGCGTCCAACTCCTGCGCTTTAGCGAAAAAGGGGCCAAACTCCTCGACGTCCAGGTTCACCCCACGGACGTTTGAGCCGATGGTTGCGCCCCGCAGGCCAAGCTCTTTGACCGACCGCTCCAACTCACCCGGTGCTGAGTCCGGGTCATTAAGGGCGATTGTGGCCATGCCAAGGAACCGCTTCGGGTAGCGGCTTACCGCCTCCGCCATGCCGTTGTTATGTCGTTGGGAGATACTCAAATCGCTATTGGAAAATCGGGCGGTGGGAGAGAGCACCTGTACGTCGATGCCGGTGTCATTCAGTAGCTGCACACGCTGGTCCAAGCCCGTTGAGTCAGCCGCGAAAAACCCTTTGTCCGCGCCTTGCTCCCAGAATACCTCTGGCACGTAGTGGGCGTGGACATCTATGGTACGCATGGGTCTCCCCATTGTTAGTTTGGTACGCCCCGCAGGCTAGGGGGCTAGAGTTGGTTCTGGACGAACCCTGCCTTCCGCCGCCACTTGGAGTTCACCTTCACCCACAGGTCCAAATACACTGCACGCTCCACCAGCGTCTCGATCTCCTGTCGTGCCTGGATGCCCACTTCCTTGAGAGCGGATCCATCCCGGCCAATGAGCATCTGTCGCTGGGTATCCCTGTCCACGTAGATGACAGCCCGTATGTAATCTGGCTGGTCACCCTCGCGTTCCTCGTACTCCTCTACCTCCACCGCCACGAAATAAGGCACCTCCTGCTCAAACTGGAGGAACAGCTTTTCCCTAATCGTCTCCGCCACTAGGAACCGCACACTACGGTCAGTCAGGAGGTCTGGATCAAAGATGGGTTCCCCTTCTGGAAGCTGCTCCTCTATGCGATTCAGTAAGAGGTCCAGGCCATCGCCGTCGAGGGCAGTGACAGGCACAATATCAGCGAATTGGTGCGCCTCCACATAGGCAGCCATGACCGGCAGGAGCTTTCTCTTGACCACTGTGTCGATCTTATTGATGGCCAGAATGGCAGGCTTGCGCAGTGTCTTGATCTGCCCAATGAACCGCATCTCTATATCACCCAGCGTTCTGGGCTCCACCACCAGCATGACGACGTCCGCTTCAGCCAACGCAGACGCCCCTTGGCGGGACATGGCCGCGTCCAAGGAGTCGCGCTCGTTGGAGAGGTAGCCCGGGGTGTCTAGGAACGCAGCCTGGAAGCGAGCACCGTTGACCACGCCCAGCAGCTTGTGGCGAGTGGTGTGCGGTTTGGGGCTAACGATGGATATCTTCTGACCCAGGAGCCCATTGAGCAGAGTGGACTTACCTACGTTGGCGCGACCAACTATAGCCACGAAGCCCGCCCTATAGGGCGCACCTTCAGCTTCCGTGTTTAGTGCCGCTCCGGCCTGGTCTTCAGTAGTCACCAGGCCATTATGGACGGCGGGACGCTCAGTCACAAGGCGGCCTTGCTATTGGTCTAGCTCCTGGATGGTTACCGTCTTCAATGCGTCACCCGCAGAATTGGGCCGTTGATTTGGATCCCGTGGTGTGAGGCTCAGCAGTACGTCCATGCCACCAGTCACCTTGCCAAAGACCGTGTGCTTACCGTCCAGATGGGGTGTGGGCACATGGGTGAGAAAGAACTGGCTACCGTTGGTACCCGGTCCTGCATTGGCCATGGAGAGGGTGCCTGGGCTGTCATGTCGCCGGTTGGGGCTGAACTCATCACCAAACTGATAGCCGGGGCCGCCGCTGCCGGTGCCTTTGGGGTCTCCGCCCTGGGCCATGAAGTCCGTCAGTACCCGGTGGAAGGTTGTGTCGTCGTAGTAGCCCTCTCGCGACAGGAACACGAAGTTGTTCACGGTCACGGGAGCGTCGGCGGCAAAAAGCTCGATAACGATGTTGCCTTTGGCCGTCTCCACCGTGGCAACGTAACGTTTGGATGAGTCGATGGTCATAGCAGGCGGTGCGCTGTAGCTTTTAGCCACGGAAGTCCTCCCTCGTGTTGGTGTTGGCGTGGGCGCCGGAGTGTCGGTTGGCAATGCCGTCGTGCAGGCGGCGGCCATAAGCATAACGGAAAGAACAAGTATCCATCTCATGAGTGGTTTTGATACCTCCCAAATTCAACGAGTGCATAATCAGCGGGCCGTCCAGCCCAGATCCATAGTAGCGGCTGTACCAGTGATGCTGCTAGCGGCATCAGAAGCCAGGAACAGCACCATTTCAGCGACCTCACTGGGTTCGATTAGCCGCTTTATGGCTGCGGGGCCCAGCATGACGTCGTCAATAACGCGCTCCTCTTCGATACCCAAAGTACGAGCCTGGTCAGCTATCTGGCTCTCCACAAGCCCGGTCCGCACGTACGCAGGGCAGATGGCGTTCACCGTCACGCCAAAGGCTCCTGCCTCCAACGCGACTGTCTTGGTAAGGCCAATGAGGCCGTGCTTGGCCGCCACGTACGCAGATTTATAGGGGCTGGCCACCAGACCGTGGACGGAGGCGATGTTGATGATACGCCCCCAGCCTTGTTTTTTCATGCCCGGCAGAAGGTGCTTGGTGAGCTGGAAGGGGGCCACCAACATGACCTGCACCATCTTGGCCCAGGTCTCCTCAGGAAAATCCTCAACCGGCGCAACGTGCTGCAATCCAGCGTTGTTGACCAGCACATCGACCCTGCCTTTGACGGCAAGCGCCTGCTCCGCCAACCGCCGCACCCCCTCCATGTCAGCAAG
>JAQBVZ010000024.1 GCA_027625205.1 Chloroflexota bacterium | reverse complement strand
AGTAGGGCGGTGCGCCCAATGTTGAACACGGCATCTCTGCGTGAGACCTTGAGAGGCAATACCGCCCTCGCCTGGCGGGTGGGCATGGGCTGGTCAGGGATGTACACCACGCATTGGAGGTCAGCAGGCAATGGCACCGGTGCGGCCTGGAGTTCACTGCCCTCCTGCACAACTATGCGACAACCGCCAAGAAGCGCCGCCGCTACATTATCCGGGTGGCCCTCCATGTCAGTAGCTATCTCCAGTAACCGTGGCAGGGGTATGGGGTCGTCGAAAAGGGCGTTGGCTGCCACCAGCCCCCCAACGATGGCGCATGAGCTACTCCCCAGCCCGCGGCTTAACGGCACCTCCTGGTTCGCGGTAACGCGGAACTCGGTATCGCTAACGCCAAGCTCTGACATGACCCGCTGGGCGGCGCGGTAAATCAGGTTGCGCTTGTCCCTGGGGATATGGTTGGAGCCCTCACCCTTCAGAGTGACCTCCATAGGTCCGCCCCATTGGAGCTGGATGTGGTTCCAGAGACCCAGGGCCATCCCTAAGCAGTCGAAGCCGGGTCCCAAATTTGCAGTTGAGGCCGGCACTCGGACAGTGACGCTTTGATATTTTGGGGTGGAGTACATGGTTTCCAGCAAGAGACGAGTATAGCAGCGGACCTAGAGGGCAACAATAAAGCAGGGCTAGAACCATTATACGAATATCGTATAGCCATTTGTGTATACCGTTTATCTACTAGGAGACATTGTTAAGAAAACGCATCTTTGAAAATCGATCGGAATACAAATCTTGGCCCTAGCGAAGTTCGGTACCTCCATGATACAATACGAACTGCCCTGATATTACGCTTGTCCATGAGGAGATTAGAGGATGCTCCACCGTGTAACGGTTGGCCGCTCAGGAGCTTTGATTTTGTTCGTGTTGCTTCTCACGGTGATGGCACTGGCTGCTGGATGCAACTCTGAGCCGTCAAACGGATCAGGAGACGGACTGAGCGGTGAGATAAACGTTGACGGCTCCAGTACCGTATTTCCCATAACGGAGGCTGTGGCTGAGGAGTTCCGTCGTGAGCACCCTGGTGTCCGGGTCAACGTTGGCATCTCCGGCACCGGTGGCGGTTTCAAGCGGTTCACCGCAGGGGAAACGGACATCTCTGATGCCTCCCGGCCCATCAAGGACTCTGAGGCTGAAATAGCCACACAGAACGGGGTGGAATACCATGAATTCCACGTGGCCTTGGATGGACTTTCCGTGGTGGTGAGCACTTCCAATGATTTTGTCTCATGCCTCACAGTGGAGGAGTTGAAGCGTATCTGGGAGCCCGGAACGGTGGTTGGAGGTGATATCACCAATAACCCCATTACCAACTGGAACCAGGTACGGGATACATTCCCAGATAGGCCATTGAACCTCTATGGACCCGACACGGACTCAGGCACCTTTGACTATTTCACGGAAGCGATTGTGGGAGAGGTGCAGGCCAGCCGCTCCGACTACACCGCCAGCGCCGATGACAACGTGCTAGTGCGGGGCATCTCTGGCGACCGCAACAGCCTTGGCTACTTTGGCTACGCCTACTATGAAGAGAACAGTGAATTGCTGAATGTCGTTGCGGTTGACTCCGGCACTGGTTGCGTGACGCCAACCCGGGACACCATTGAGGGCGGTGAGTACGCGCCGCTCTCCCGGCCCATGTTTATCTACGTACGCCAGAATAGCCTCCAGCGCCCTGAGGTGACTGCCTTTGTGGAGTTCTACATGGTGCATGGCGCTGAGCTGGCGTCGGAGGTGGGCTATGTCTCTCTGCCTGCTGAGCAATACCTAGAAAACCTCCAGAGAATACAAGAGGCGCAATAGCATCCCCCATGCGATAGCTCCATACTGACTGAACCTTGTCTCATTGCGCGGTTGACTATTCCTTATGCCGATGCTGTACTAAATAATGGCACAGCTATCGCTACTGGCGTGAGCGGACTTTTGTCCCAGCGCCAGCAACCTGAGGCAGGAGTCCCTTTCTCATCATGGCAGAGCAAGGTGGATCAAAAGTTCTTGTCGTCGATGACGAGGTCTCCCTCACCAATCTGATTGTTGATTGGCTTGAGCGGAACCGCGAGAGGCGGTCCCGTTCATTTGATAGAGGGAGCCCACCAGCGCAGAACTGAGGCCTATCATGATGCTCAGGCCCACCAGGGTCTCCAGCAAAGTGAAGCCCGTCTGGCCAACTGGAAGCCGTTTGTTTGCTATCCAAGTTATGGGGTTCATCTGTTGGCCTTCACGCCCTGAATTTGTATGAGCTCCTCTGCGGTGACGGCGCTAGACACTGTCACCTGCACGTACTCTATGTTGGCATCGCCTCCTGGAAAAACCTCAGCTTCTGCTGTTACAGAGAACCCCGTTGGCACGGCAATGGAGGTGTAGCTGCAAGGAGGCGCGCAATAGGCCTCATTGAGCGCGTATTCCAACTGGGAGCGGGCAATGTTTTGGGCCGTGTTCAGCTCATGGACCGTGCTTACGGCCCTACTTCCCGTGGCGGAGCTCTGGACTGCCATGGTGAGCACGGAACTCAGCAGGGTTACGGCAATCAGCGCTTCCAGCAGGACCCCGCCGCGTTGGCCTTGGAGGGTATGTCGTTGTAGCCAGCGTTTCATATCGTCACGCATTCGCATTCGCATTCGCAGTCGCAGTCAGCAGTCCCAATTCCCCGCTATAGCATAGGGTTTCCCATGTCCGACTCTACCGTCCGAAGGGCCTATTACAACAGTCCCATGGTGCACAAACGTTGTGAACAGAGGCTTCCTGCCGTTTCTGCGGGCAAGCTGGCTGGTATATACTGGCCCCGCCAGCGGTCCCTCATGCATCTCTTGAGAAGACCAGTGAAAGTCCAGCCATGACAGTGCTATACATTGCAGGCCAGCAGCCGGGTACAGGGGCCACCGCGGTGTCAGCAGCTTTAGCTGTCGTATGGCGTCGCGCAGGCAAGTCAGTGGCTCTGGTGAAGCCCGCTTTCCTTAATGGCGACCCCTCAGGCACCACAGCGTTGTTTGCGCAAATCACCGGCGTGGCGACTGACGCTGCCCCGGTGATGGCGAGTGACGGTCAGCTCACGTCAGGTCAGATGGACGCCATCGCCAAAGAGATTGAAGCGCTGGCCTCGGGCGTGGATGTGGTTGTTGTGGACGGCCTGCCACGTACGGATGCTGACGGCGGCAAGGTTGCTGCCTCAGCCCAACTGGCGCAGCGTTTGGGCGCAGTGGTGCTGGGTGTCCTGCCTTACAGTCGTTCAGACGGAGCCGAGACCGCTGCGGCGTGGCGGGAAGCTTTTGGGGACGCGTTGCGCGGCGTGGTGGGGAATCGTCGCACCCGGTACGCAGGCCATGACGCACATGAGAGCCTCGTGCCATCGCTTCAGGCCGCTGGCGTGTCCGTGATAGGGACCGTCCCTGAAGAACGGAGGCTGCTGGCGCCCTCACTCGCTCAGGTGGCGGAGCACCTGGGAGGCAAGTTCTACGTCTCCCCTTATGATGACGTGCTTATTGAACACTTCCTGATAGGTGGCCTCATCCTGGAGTGGGGAGTGAACTACTTTAATCGCTTCCCCAATCAGGCTGTGATTGTCCGTGCCAACCGGCCTGACATTGCCATGGCCGCCCTCAGTTGCACCCCGGCTTGTATTGTGTTGACCGGCGGCGCTGAGCCTGCCCAGTATGTCTACCAGCGGGCGCAGGATGAAGAGGTGCCCCTGCTGGCAGTGAATACAGATACAATTGCCACGGAAGAGGCGTTGGAGTCCCTCCAAGACCACGTGAACGTCCACCATCCCGCCAAAGCGGAGCGCTTTGCTGAAGTGCTGACGGAATGCCTGGACTGGGATGCCCTGGAAGCCGCGATAACTGCCCCGTAAGCGTTGCTCCGCTGTCTCGTACATTCCATAGGGAGAGAGGTAGATGATGTCCCATGTCTCCGTGAACGGCGTCAACATTGAGTACTCGGAGTCCGGCAGCGGCTTCCCCTTGATATGGGCTCACGAGTTTGCGGGCAGCGCGGAGAGTTGGAAACAGCAAGTGCACTATTTCTCCCGTCGCTACCGTGTTATCACGTACAACGCCCGTGGGTATCCGCCTTCAGACGTGCCGGAGGACGTATCCGCCTATTCCCAGGACCAAGCAGTGGAAGACCTCTACCAGCTTATGAAAGGGCTCAACATTGAGAAGGCGCACGTTGGTGGACTGTCCATGGGTGGCTCCACCACCCTGGTCTTTGGGCTGCGGCACCCGGAGATGGCGACGTCGCTGATTGTGGCCGGCGCGGGCACGGGCGCAACAGACCCCGCACGCTTCAAGGAGCAGGCCAATGGTTATGCGGACATACTGGACAGAGACGGCATGCGCGGCCTTGAAGACTATGTGAAGGGCACCACCCGTGTACAACTCATGCGGAAGGACTACACGGGCTGGCAAGAGTTTGCAGACCTCTTCTTTGCTCACTCAGCCCAAGGCTCCGCGTTGACCTTTCGTGGCGTCCAGGCTGAAAGGCAACCGATACTCACCTTCGAGAAGGAGATGCGCGCCCTTACAGTGCCCACGTTGATTGTTGTGGGTGATGAGGATGACCCATGCCTGGAGCCGGGCATATTCATGAAGCGCTGCATTCCAAGCTCCGGACTGGTGGTGGTCCCCCAGAGCGGCCACGCGGTCAACTTGGAGGAACCTGACCTGTTCAACAGAACAGTGTCAGACTTCCTCACAGCGGTGGAGGCAGGCAAGTGGGCGGCTCGCGAGCAAGGTAGCGGCGGCGGCTTTCTGGCTTCCTGAGTTCATTTCATCTATTAGAAAAGGCCCCCTTCACAGAAGGGGGCCTTTTGCTTGCATTTCAGTATGCTCTATCCGGCAGCGGTCTTGGTCCTGGTGGAGACGCCAGCCCGCTTTTCCAGGTCAGGTGAGAGCTTGCCGTTCTTGAAGAACTCCGCAAACACCTCATTGTGCAGATCTGGAGTGTCTGTCTGACCCTGGTGCCCGGTCTTCTCCGGGTAGTAGAACTTGATGTTGGGCAGGTACTCCTCCTGCTCATAGCCAGCGGTTACCGGAATGAGCACGTCTTCCAGGCCGTAGAGGTAGATAGCAGGGATGGTTAGCGTGTCCAGGCGGCCCTTGAGCATGAACTTCTGCCGGAGGTTGGGGTCAGCCAATATCCGGTCGCGTCCCTTGACGTATGCCTGGTAAGCCTGCTTCTGTCGGTTGCCCATCAGCGCTCGCATCTCTTTGAGGTCTTCACTGATCACCTCATTGCGGACAATGATGAGGCTCATCAAGTCCCCCATGCCCTTTGCGGTACCGTCCCAGGGTGGGATGACAATGCCGCCTAACCCTGCGCGCTTGGAGCCGTCTGGGTCAAGGCCAAGCTCAGGCTGGAGGTAGGTTGCAATCAGGATGAAGCTGAGGACCAGTTCAGGGTACGTGCAAACGAAGTGAGAGGTATTGGTGGCGCCCATGGAGTTCCCCGCTATGTGGAACTTGTCCAGGCACATTGCGTCCACAAAGTCCTTTACGAACTGCACATGGGTCAGCACCGCGTTGTGGGGCCAGTACTCCTCGTCCGTGTCAGCCAGCCCAAAGCCAGGTTGGTCAGGCGCGTAAACGCGAAAGCCCTGGGAGGCCAGGTGAGGCACCATCCAGCGGCCCCAACCAGCCATTCCCGAAGAACCTTGGATGCCACCGTGGAGCAGCACCACGGACGGTCCCGTGTCTCCCGCGGTGATGTAGTGGGCCTTGGACCCATTTGCCAGTCGCACCCACCTGCTGGCAACGCCAGGAATGTGAATCATACCTTCATCGGTCAACGCCATTACTCGCCTCCTCGTATATCGATCATAACGTGGCTGGAACGGTAGCACTAGGCATTGGGACGGTCAAGCGTGGCAATCGCTAGCTCGCCAAGAACTCGTTGAGCAGCGCCAGAGTCTCGGCGGGCTGTTCCCACAGCGGATAGTGCCCCGTGGGCATTACCACGTAGCAAGCGTTGGGAATCACCCAGGGCTTGCTGGACTTGGACATCTCGCCTTTCAGCGATGCGTACTCCTCAGTCCACGTAGGGTACGGGTCCATGAAGTCGCCCTCTCCCCACATCACCAACGTTGGCGCTTTGATGGCGCTGAGACGGCGTTGGAGCAGGTAACGTTTACGGACGTTGGGCGTCTTCATCTGGTGCAGCCATGGGTCCAGACTGTGGAGCGCTCCCGGTTGGTCAACGACTGCCTTTGTCTCGGTCGCCATCGCTCGTAGTTCCGTGTCGTCTGGGAGCCGAGACTTGTCTTTGAAGCCCTTCCGGATCTCTTCTTCTATCTCTTCAAGCGATGGAATCTTCTCCGTGCTGATATCGGGTGAGGGGGGAACGTTCATGCCTGCGGAGCACATCATCACCAGCTTGTTGACTCGCTGCGGACTTTCGTAAGAAAGGATGGCTGAAACCCACCCGCCCAAGCTGTGGCCAATGAAGCTAGCCTTTTCAATGCCCTTGGCGTCCATGAACTCCCGCACCTGGTCCACGGCCATGTCAAAGGTGGGGCCCTCCTCAATAGTACGGGTGCTCATGCCAAAGCCCGGCATGTCTATGGCATAGACGTGATGGGTCTTGGCAAGAGCACCCAGGATGAACCGGTAGCTGCTTGCGGACGTTGCTACACCCATGCCATGGATGAGGATGAGGTGGTTGGAGCCGGAGCCCGCCTCGTAGTACCGGGTGCGTGTGCTGGTGAGGTCAATGAACTGTTGATACTTGGAAATGTCAGGCATGAAACCCTCCCTGTCTGATCTGAGGGCGGCATTGTAGCGCTATCGGCGTGTAGCTGACCACAGGAGGACGCCGCACATTGTCATATAAGGGAAATATTCACGTTACACGATGTTCATAAAGCCGCAACACCTATGAAATTACGCTGGAACATCTCTCTCTTAGTATCTGTCTTAGTAAGGCTGAAAATAGGCGGCCGCAGGATTCGCTCTACGTACCAGTTGCCATATAACGAGGACGCCATGGTAGAAGATGTGGAAACTCTCCAGATAGACCCGTTCATAGGTGTAGTCACCTATATGGACCGGTCGCTTCGACTGGCGCCTCGAGAGATAGCGTTACTCTCTACGCTTGCGGGGAATTGCGACCGCGTGGTCTCCCGGGAGGAACTCCAGAAGGGCATATGGCAAGAGGGGCAGGGACCCTCAGAATGGTTGACGTGTACGTCTATCGCCTCAGGAGCAAGCTGAGAGAACTTGGCCACCCAGGGATATCAACCGTGTTCCGTAGGGGATACCGCTTGTTGGGCAATGAGCCTGCGGAATCGTGAGTTGGCAATGAGCAAGACTTAGACATACAGGTGAGAATTGGTAGCTTCTCTCGCATTGGACACACGTACGGCACCCTTTATGGGTGCCGTATTGTTGATGGGGGAGAGGTTGCGCGTTTAGGTGGCGTCGGCAGCCAGTGTGGGCTGTGCGCTAGGGCGCTTGCCACCGCTCAGTGTGCGACGCGTTCGCATGATGTAATCCGCGAAGGGGAGCAGCACGTTCAGGTTGCTGTTGTGCTTGCGGTGGTGCTGAAGGTGGTGGTTATTTAGCCATTTGAATACCCAAGTGTTTTCAAAGCACCTGTCTTTAGGGACGTGCATGCTGTAGTGCAGGTATTCATAGAAGAACCCATAGAACACGAATGCCCCGAGCATTCCTGCGGCGACTGGAACGCTCAGCCACACGGCAAGGGCTATGAGTACCGGCGTGTGAAGGAGAGTGGGGACGACCGCTGACCAGCCCAGCGTCAGGTCGTCATGAGGACGATCGCCAACCAGATACGAATCGTCCCCCGCGTAGGTGCGGGGGTGGTCAAACGTGTGACCTTTGAAAAAGAACTGCGTATGAATTAACGGGACGGGACGATGCATTGCATACCTGTGCACCGTCCATTCAAAAAAGCTTGCGTAGACCAGAAAGCCGGTAAAGGCAACAGCAAACAGAATAATAGGGGTAATCATCTTTGGGCCTAGGTAGAAGGTCTACGCATGGTAGCGGCTGGCTCCACTCGTTGTATACCCGCTATTCACCAAATTGCGGGGTTCTGTCAGAACTCAGTGCACGGGGGAAGGTACCATACGGGTAAGACCAGATGAGAAGCAGATCCCA
>JAQBVZ010000023.1 GCA_027625205.1 Chloroflexota bacterium | reverse complement strand
AATGACTAAAACGAATCCCACTAAAGGGACCAACCGTTCCTTTTCAGGAGTGATACGGCGCCCGCCGCGAAGCAACTCTAACAGTACAAAGGTAATGCGGCCACCGTCAAGGGCAGGGATGGGCAGTAGATTTACTATCGCCAAGTTCATGCTGATAAGCGCCGTCCAGAAGATCAGCGGCACCAGTCCAGAACGGGCCACCTCACCCGTGAGCTGCGCAATGCCTATTGGGCCCGCCACGCCCACCGGTGCCGAGCCCGAGACCATTCGCGATATTTCGTTCTTAGCGATAATTAGGATCTCGCCCATTTGCGTCAAACTTGAGGGCACCGCCTCCCAGATTGGCTCAGAGCGGCTTACCTCCGGCTCTACCACCAACTCTAGGCCGGATAGCTCAGCAGCCGAAGCCGCCAAGGCATACTCCTGAATCTCTCCATTGCGAAGTACGCCCAGTGAGACCGTTCCATCAGCTTGTTCAGCACGAGCCTCAGCAATCGCAACCGTTACGTCATCCGCATCCAGTATGAGCTGGTTGTGCACCCACAACAGGAGGTCACCTGCTTGCAGGCCAGTGGCCTGGGCCGTGGACCCCGGGGCCACCCTCGTGATAGTCACCCTTGCATCCGCAAAGGTGATGCCAGCCGCACCCTGGCCCTCCGGCGGATTCTTCCTTGACACCAGAGACGTGGTGTAAACCTCGCCGCCACGGTCCACCACCCATTCGCTAGACGCTCCCAAGCGGAGATGTATGGCAGTGCGAAGGTCCCCTGAGTTATTGATGGTACGGCCGTCCACCTCCTGCACAATGTCGCCAGAGAGCAGGCCAGCCTGTTCCGCCGGAGAGCCGGGGGACGTGTCCGTGATAATTACATCCGTCACAGGCACGTTGGTTGGGACCATAAAAACAATGGTCAATAGAATAATGGGCAACACCGCATTCATAAGCGGCCCTGCCGCCATGACCGCCAGTCGCACCCAGGCTGAATGGGACGCCAGGCTGTCTGGAACATCCGGATCCTCTTCACTGGAAAAGCTCACGAACCCCCCCAGAGGGAGCAGGTTGATGGAGTAGATAGTTTCGCCACGCGTGAAAGAGAATAGACGAGGCGGATAGCCAATGCCGAACTCGCGCACCTTGACTTTAAACAATCGCGCCACGCCAAAGTGGCCAAACTCGTGGACCACCACCACAACCAACAAAACCGCCGCAAAAGCTAGAAGTGTTTGCACCTAACGCCCCCTTACCAGTTCCCCCACACGCCGCCTTGCCCACTCATCCGCAGCCAGGATCCCTTCAATTGAACGCTCCTGGGAAGACTCGTGAGAGTCCAATACTTCACACACAAGCCTATTGATATCGCTAAATCCAATCTTCCCTTTTAAAAACAAATGCACCACCTCCTCGTCGGCAGCGCTCAACACGGCAGGGAACGTCCCTCCAGCCCTGCCAGCATCAACCGCCGTCTTAAACGCGGGGTAGCGTTCCGTGTCCATCTGCTCAAAGGTTAACGATGAATGCTGCAGGGGATCAAATTTGGGCAGCATGCGGTTGGCCACCCTGTCCGGGTACATCAGCGCATACTGAATGGGCAACCGCATATCCGGTGGGCCCAACTGCGCCTTCACTGAGCCGTCTGCAAATTCCACCATGGAATGGATAACACTCTGGGGGTGGACCACAACCTCAATCTGGTCCCACGGCATTTGAAAGAGCCAATGGCATTCAATAACCTCAAACCCCTTGTTCATCAGTGTAGAAGAATCAATCGTGATTTTCTGGCCCATGACCCAGGTTGGGTGCTGCAATGCCTGTTCAGCCGTGACAGCTGCCAACTCCTCCAGTGGCCTTTTCCGGAAAGGGCCCCCTGAAGCAGTGATGATGAGCTTGGAGACAGGCTGGTCCTCACCGCGCATGCACTGCCATATGGCTGAAGGCTCACTGTCCACGGGCAGAATTGCCGCACCTGTATGGTGGGCTGCCTCATTCAACAACCCCCCCGCCATGACAATGACTTCCTTGTTGGAGAGCGCCACCGCTTTGCCGTGCCGGATGGCTTCAAACGTCGGGCCAAGGCCTGCCCTGCCAGTGGTGGCCACCATGACCACGTCCACCTCAACGTCCGCCGCCATCTCTTCCATCGTAACGAAATCGGTTCCTTTTCCCCACGACTGTCCACTCACGTCACCGTCCGCCCAGACGATCCGGGGGCGAAATTCTTGCACCTGTTCAGCCAACAGTTCATGGTTCCGCCCAGCCGCCAAAGCCACTACCTTAAATTCTTCAGGCAGCGCTCTGATGACGTCCAAGGTCTGACGGCCAATAGAGCCTGTGGAGCCTAAAACGGCAATGCCCTTCATTGAGACCTTTCAGCCTATGGCTACGAACAGAGTCGCCACATCCAATAGGAGTGTAGCTTTAATTACCTAGGAAGCATAGTAAACGAGGGGAAATACGAGGACAAGGCTGTCAAGCCGGTCCAGGAGTCCCCCATGACCGGGAATTAACCCACCGGAATCCTTTGCTCCAGCCAATCGCTTGAGCTTGGACTCCATAAGGTCCCCGAACTGCGAAACAACGGCGGCGGCGGCTCCCAATCCAAGTGCGGACCAAGCACTCAAAGGCAAGTCCAGTAGAGCAACCAGCGCTATGGTGGCGCCAATCCCAGCCGCCACACCACCAATGGCTCCCTCCCAGGTCTTACCTGGACTTATGGATGGCGCCATCCGTCGGCTGCCAAAGGGTTTCCCCACTGCATAGGCACCCGTGTCCGTGGCAAAGGTAATCAGGAAGGCGAGCAATAGCCACTGGAGACCTTGGTCAAGCTGACGTATGAGCACGGCCGCTGAGAGGGTGCCGCCAACGTAGAGCGCCCCAAACGTCGTCACAAGCGTATCCACTGCAACGGTTTGAGAGGAGCGACGCACCGCTCCTACAATCAATGTCAGCAGGGCGCCGAACAATAAGACCCATAGCCATCCGGTACCTCCCGCAGCCGCTGCGGCAATCAGCCCCACGCCCCAAACAATTCCCAATGGCGTGTACGGGCCCGCTCCGGCTGCCCCCGCAAGCCGATAAAACTCGCGTAGCGCCAATAGCACGGCCAAAGCGGCAATCGCCGCCAACCACCATGTTCCAACCCATATGGAGAAAATAAGGAGCGGTAGCGCTATTGCCGCGCTTATGAGGCGGCGTACCAATGAATTATCGGACGGGGCGTAGTCCCGTTCAGTCATTACGCCTCTGAAAGAAGCTTTCCAAATCGCCGTTGGCGGCGGCTGTAATCGTTCAGAGCCCGCTCCACCTCGGCATCGTCAAAGTCCGGCCACAAGCAGTCAGTAAAGTAAAGTTCACTATAAGCCGCCTGCCATAGCAAGAAATTGCTCAGCCGCCGCTCTCCCCCTGTCCTGATAACCAAGTCAGGGTCCGGTACGTCAGGCAGGTACATGTGGAGCCGGATAAGTTCTTCCGTCGCAAGCTCTGGAGAAACGCCATCTGCCATGGCCTGTCGCATTGCGTCAACTATCTCAGCCCGGCCACCGTAATCAAATGCCACGCACAGTGTTACGCCGGAATTATTGGCCGTCAGTTCAAGTGCGCGATCAATGGCCTCCGCAAGGCCCGGTGGCAAGTGCTCTCGGCGGCCCAAATGCTGAAGCCGCACGTTCTGTTCGTGGAGCTGAGGTACCTCCACCTCAACCATCTGGCTCAATATCTCAATCAGCCCACTGACCTCATTTTTAGGGCGTCCCCAGTTCTCCGTGGAGAATGCGTAGAGGGTCACGTACTGGGCTCGCCGTACGGCAAAGGCTTTCAATATCCGGCGTATGTTCTCCGTCCCTGCCCTGTGACCTTCCAACCGTGGCAGCCCATGCTGCTGTGCCCACCTTCCGTTGCCATCCATGATGATAGCCACATGCTGGGGAACGCTGGAGGGCCGCCAATCATCCTGATCAACGGCCGCTGATGTGCTGGCTCGTCCCACTGGCTATATCTCCATCAACTCGGCCTCTTTTTTCGTGCTCACAGCGTCACACTTAGCAATGTGCTCGTCCGTGATCTTCTGCAGCCGCTCTTGTGCGCGTCGAGACTCGTCCTCGGATACCTGCTTTAGTTTCTCCAACGCACGGATATGCTCAAGACCGTCACGTCTGATGTTCCGGACAGCCACGTGGCCGTCCTCCAGTTTCCGTTTGAGCTGCTTCACCAAGTCCTTTCGGCGTTCCTCAGTGAGCGGTGGAATCGAGAGCCGGATTATCGCCCCGTCATTGTTGGGAGTGAGCCCCAAGTCTGACTTTTGAATCTCCTTCTCAATGGCTACTAGGGCTCCCCGGTCATACGGTTGAATAACCAGCAGTCGAGCCTCTGGCGCAGTGATAGTCGCCAACTGGTTCAGCGGCATGGTGGTGCCGTAATAGTCCACATCTATGTTCTCAACCAGCGCGGTGCTGGCCCGTCCCGTCCGTAGTGATTCCAGGTCATGCTGAAATACCTGAAGACTCTTCTCCATACGGACCGTTACGTCCTTCAGAACATCGTCAACGCTTGTTTCCTCTGCCATGGTGCTTCCGCCTCGTGGATAAGTACCGTCAGTCCCTAGGTGACGCGGGCTAGACGGCCAATGGATGAGCGTCTATGAGCGTCCCAATGGACTCTCCTTGCAAGATACGTGCCAAGCTGCCTGGAGAGAATAGGTCAAAGACACGGATCGGGATGCCATTTTCCATACAGAGCGACAACGCTGTACTGTCCATCACCGCAAGGCGTCGGTTCAGTACCTCGATGTACTCTAGGTGGTCGAATTTCTTAGCTAACTGGTTTTTGTTCGGATCTGAATCGTAGACCCCATCCACGTTATTCTTCGCCATCAAGATGGCCTCAGCCCCTATCTCCACTGCACGAAGGGCAGCAGTGGTGTCCGTCGTCATATACGGGCTGCCGGTGCCAGCGGCAAAGATTACCACCCGGCCCTTCTCCATGTGGCGAATGGCCCTGCGACGTATATAGGGCTCTGCTACAGAGGTAATAGTGAGCGCTGACTGCGTCCGGGTATCCACGTCAGCATGTTCCAGTGCGTCTTGGAGCGCCAGCGCATTGATTACCGTGGCCAGCATGCCGGCATAGTCCGCCGTGGCCCTATCCATCCCCTTGGCCTCGGCCTCCGCGCCCCGCCATATATTGCCGCCGCCAACCACCAGCGCAAGTTGGACACCCAACTCCGTGGCGGTCTTTACCTGAGATGCAATGAACTGGAGGACTTGCCAATCAAGGCCATAGTTGCCGTTGCCGCGGAGAGACTCTCCACTTAGCTTTAGTACGACTCGTGTGTAAGAAGGCGCCGGCATCCTTCCCCCTTGATCCGCAGCCTAGCTTTCTCCAAGACTGAAACGCTCAAACCGGCTAACCTGCACGTTTTCACCAACTCGTGCGGCCATTTCCAGCACCAAGTCATTTATTGACTTTGAGGGGTCTTTGATAAAAGGCTGCTCCAAAAGGCATGCCTCTTGCGGTGAGGCTTCAGAGTCTGGTGGTAATTCCTCTTTATTGAGGTAACGCGGAGCCATGGCGGCAACCTGCATGGCCACATTGTGGACAAGTTCCTGAAATTCAGCAGTCCGGGCCACAAAATCGGTCTCGCAATTGATCTCTATCATGGCACCAACCCTGCCACCCGCATGGATATAGGCCTCAACTAAGCCTTCACTGGTGGCTCGGCCAGCCTTACTCCGTGCCTTGACAATGCCCTTGTCCCTGAGCGCGTTCTCTGCCTTATCGACGTCCCCATCATGCTCTTCAAGGGCCCGTTTGCAGTCCATGATGCCTGCGCCGGTCCGTTCACGGAGTTCCCTAATCTGCTCAGTCCCTATTTGCACAACACGTCCTCGTCTCGTTATGGAATGAGAGCGTCACACAAGGTGACGCTCTTTTAACTGCTGAACCTGACCGCTTATTCCTCGGAGGTTCCTGCTGCTACGGGCTCGTCATAGCTGATATCGCCTTGACTTAACCCTCGCCACTCCTGCGTGCCTTCAATAGCGGAGTCTGCAATCTGGCTGCACACTAGGCGAATGGACCGGATAGCGTCATCATTCCCCGGAATGGGCCAGTCAACCGGCCCGGGATCGCAGTCCGTGTCAACCAGCGCAATAATGGGAATTCCCATACGCTGAGCCTCTGCGACCGCAATCTTTTCCTTGCCAATGTCAACCAGAAACATAACCCCTGGTAGTTCAGTCATTTCCTTGAAGCCGCCCAAGTAGCGGCTCATCTTTTCCATTTGGGTTTCCAGCTTAAGCGCCTCTTTCTTTGTGAGGCGGGCAAACTCACCCTTGGCCTTGCTGTCCTCCAACCGCACCAAATGGTCTATACGCTTCTGAATGGTGTGGAAGTTCGTCAATGTACCACCCAGCCAGCGGTGGTTGACATAATATTGACCGGACCGGGTTCCCTCTTGCTGAATGGCATCCTGGGCCTGCTTCTTAGTACCCACCATGATGACCTTCTTACCAACCGCCGTTAGCTCCCGAACGTACTCGCAAGCTCGTTCCAGCAGGCCCATGGTCTGCTGGAGGTCAATGATGTGTATGCCGTTCCGCTGAGCGAAGATGAAGTTGCGCATCTTTGGGTGCCAGCGATGAGTCTGGTGACCGAAATGGACGCCAGCTTCAAGCAAAGCCTTCATTGTCAACGGTTCCCCAACAAAGGGGACTTGCGGCACCACCGCCGCTACTGTTGGTTGAGACACTTCTACCATGTAACCTGCCTTTGTAGCTCATTCACTTTCCGGTGCGTCACAAAACAACGCGTATCAACACAGGCCGGAAAACGGGATTCAGTATAGCATAGCACCTAGGGTGCAGCAATGATGCGCGACAGTCCGTCAGGCCGTGCGGCAGTCCTCAGACCGCAGGCGCCTGAACTCTGCCGGGACCCAGCCACCGGCGAATGTCCGCGAGTACTTTATCCAGAGCCGCCAAGGTCAGGCGGCCAGTGTTTGTATTTCGAGGGCTTGGGTGGTAACTCGCAAAGAGCACCGGCAGTCCGGGACCAAGGTCGTAACGTTCACCATGCTTGAACACATGCCGCTGGCTGCTGCCCAAACGCACTGACTGTGCGCGCAAGTAATTATCAAACCCCACATGCCCCAAAGCCAGCACTGCTTTCAGTTGCGGCAGCAGGCCGATTTCTTCTAGCAAAAAGGGACGACACGCATGCTGCTCAGCGGCCGTTGGCTTATCCTGCGGCGGCACGCACCTGACCACTGCCGTCTCATAGGCGTCAATCAACTCTAGCCCATCCCCCCTATGTTGGGAGGTTGGCTGAGTGGCAAACCCCGCCCGGTAGAGCGCCGCAACAAGAAAATCCGCAGACGCATCCCCCGTAAACATACGCCCCGTACGGTTGGCGCCATGAGAAGCAGGGGCCAACCCCACTATCAACAATCGCCCATTGGGGTCTCCAAAGCCCGGCACGGGAGCGCCCCAATAGTCCCAGTCCATGTACTTGCGCCGTTTGGTCTGTGCTATTCGTTCCCGGTACTCCACCAGCCGCTCACATGCATGGCACGCCACCACACGCTGCTGCAATTCCAACAATGGGCCGCTTAGGGCTCCGTCATATGTCCGCTCAGCCATAGTTAGCCTTAGTACTCCCGCAGGGTAATCAACATTGCACCGCACGTAGGGGCTATGGTATAAGAGGAGCCGCACCCGCGCATACCACCTGGAGGAGAGAACCATGGTTGAGACCCTCAAATTATCCAAGACCGTTACCTGCAAGCCCCTCGACCAATGGCAGTCGGTCGCCACTGAGATGCTGGGCACCTGGACGCACATCGTCCACGGCAAGAAGTATTTCCACAGAGTCATTGAGGCCGGTTCCTCTGGTGAGCCCCTCATCCTCATCCACGGCATAGGCGGCCACGCAGAGACCTTTGCCCGCAGCCTGCACAACCTGGCCAACAACGGCTTCCACGTGTACGCCATAGATGCCATGTTCCACGGCTTCTCCTACAAAGAGGGGTATGCCCATAACCAGCGCACGGAACTGCAAGCTGACGGTCTGGCAGACCTTATTGAGGCCCTAGGTCACCCATGGGTCCACATTGAAGGTGAGTCCATGGGAGGTGACATCGCCCTGGAATTCGCCATGCGCTATCCACAACTCTGCGGCAAGGTCATCCTGAACACTGGCGGCGACGAGGTGGTCGACCTCAAGAGGTCTGACTTCCCAGAGAACCCTGGTGGTGGTGATGGATTGAAGGAGCTCTCAGCCGCCTCCATCC
>JAQBVZ010000022.1 GCA_027625205.1 Chloroflexota bacterium | reverse complement strand
AACCACCCCCCACCCCCACCGGCAGCAACGTATAACCGCTCTTATGCTAATCGTGTACCAAGAGGTCTGATTGACGTTGCCATGCACATAATTCTCCAACCGTTCTTATGGCTAGCGAGAACGAGTTTGTCCACGGGAACGCATACATATACAAATGGTAGACTCCATATGTAGCTATCCATGACCCGTAGGAGCTAGCAAGCCTCCATGTTCTCAAGACGGCGTACAGCCATAGCCCTCCTTAGCACCGGCCTTATGCTTTTGGCCATCAGTGCCGCTTATTACGGCTATGTATTTGTGGCGGGCACGGGCCTAGACCGTTTACAGGTGAGTGACAACCAAGGGGAAGACGTTCTCGCAGGGTTTCAGGGTGCCTCCAGCGTAGATGGCGTTCCCAATTCCTCAGGACCTGACCCGCGTAATCAGACCCTGTATCCCGGAGTGTTCCTCTCGTCCCGCCTTTGGGCAGACCCTAGAGGAACCGTACGCCTTGGGCAAGAAAACCTGGATGCAGGGTTCATCCCCCTGGAACCGGGCGCTGGGCTTCCAGGCGCCGGCATAACACAGGCATCCCGGTTGAGCATCCCCGCCGTGGGCATAGACGCCACGGTAGAGGAACTCGGCATCCGGAACCTGCAGAGTAGCCGGGAATATGAAACGCCCAAATTCACTATCGGCCACATCCCTCAGACTCCAAACCCTGGCACAGATGGCAACGGCTGGTACTTTGGCCACCTGGAAAGCATCTTCTCTGATGAAGGGAACGTCTTTTCCCGGCTTCCCCAGGTGCCTGAACTGCTCCAGTCTGGGGAAGAGGTCTTTATCATCACCTACGCTGAAAATACAGCGTACCTTTACCGCGTCAGCCAAACGGACGTCATACCTCAGGAAGAGCTAACGCTCTATCAAACAGACAATTCACAGATTACATTGGTCTCCTGTTACCCACGCTTGAAGTATGATCACCGCCTGCTGGTGACTGCAGAATTGGTGGGCTACAGGCCCCTCACGACAGAGGTGTGAGGCCCAGTGTTACTCCTTGACAGCCGCGCTGGCTGCTGCCTATGATATTTACGAAATACGACAGGCTGTGAAGGGGAAGAGTACGCCTTCAGTCGCAGTCCACAGAGAGCCGGAGTAGCTGCAAACCGGTGTCTGCGCAAGGGTGGAATGGGCCCCAGAGCCGCGGCCCGAACGTTCACCGAACGTGAACAAATAGGCGTCGCCGGGAACGTCCCGTTATAGACGCGCAGCTAGGTGAGCTCCAAGCCCCCTCGCTGGCTGAGATGTCCTGGCATCGTCGCCGGGATAAGAAGGGTGGCAACGTGGTTAGCCCCGCCCCTTTGTGGTGGCGGGGTTTTGTTATTGGGGAAAAAATGGCTGCTATGTACTATCCAACGTTGGAACAAGTAAAGGCACTGGCAAGCCAGGGCAACCTGGTCCCCGTGTACCGTGAGATCAACGCGGACATGGAAACGCCGGTCTCTGCATACCTCAAGATAGCCAACTGCCCCCATTCCTTCCTCCTGGAAAGCGTGGAAGGCGGAGAGCGTCTGGCCCGCTACAGCTTCATGGGCACAGAGCCCTATCGTGTGATCAAGACCGGCCCAGGCCAACCTGAATCTGCAATTGACCCCCTCATTCTGGTGGAGCAAGAGTTGTCCCGGTTCAAGCCCGTAGCCGTGGCAGGCCTGCCCCGTTTCCTGGGGGGCGCCGTGGGCTACCTCTCTTACGACTGCGTCTCCTACTTCGAGCCACGGGTGCCTCATCGGACCAGTAGCCTCGGCATCCCGGAGGCGATATTCCTGTTCACCGATACGCTGGTGGTCTTTGACCATCTCAAGCACAAGATACAAGTGGTGGGACATGTCCATTTGGATGGCGATATTGACGACGCTTATAGTCAGGCCATCGAGCGCATCGACCGCCTGGTGGAACGACTGTTGACTCCTTTGAAGCCACAAATTCCTTCAAACGGAGCAGTTTCTGAGCTAACCCCGCCCAACTCCAACGTCACACAAGAGCGGTACCATGAAATGGTGCAGCAGTCCAAGGACTACATCGTGGCGGGTGACATCATCCAAGTGGTGCCCTCCCAGCGACTGGAACGTCCCACAAAAGCAGCCCCCTTTGACATTTACCGTGCTCTACGTGGCGTGAACCCATCGCCATACATGTACTTCCTGCACTTGGACGACTTCGACATCGTCGGCGCATCGCCTGAGTTGCTGGTCCGCGTTGAGGAGGGCACTGTCGACACCCACCCCATCGCCGGCACGCGACCGCGAGGCCAGGACGCCGCAACAGACGTGGCTTTGGAGCAGGAACTCAGAGATGACGAGAAGGAGATTGCGGAGCACACCATGCTCTTGGATCTAGGCCGCAATGACATCGGCAGGGTCAGCAGCCCCGGCACGGTAGAGGTCACGCAGATGATGGACGTGGAGCGGTACTCCCACGTGATGCACCTCGTCTCTCACGTCACAGGGCAGCTTTCGCCTGGCCTGAATGCCTATGACGCGTTGCGGGCTTGCTTCCCAGCCGGCACCGTCTCCGGCGCGCCCAAGATTCGCGCAATGGAGATCATAAGTGAGCTAGAGCCAGACGCCCGTGGCCCTTACGCGGGCGCAGTTGGCTACTTCAGCTTCTCCGGCAACATGGACACCGCCATCGCTATCCGGACGTCCGTCATCAAGGATGGCATCGCCTACCTCCAAGCGGGCGGCGGCGTGACCTACGACAGCGACCCTGAGCGTGAGTATCAAGAGTCGCTCCAAAAAGCCAGCGCTCTCCTGCGTGCCATCGCAGAAGCGGAGGCTCAAGGTTGATGAACAACCAAGCCTGTATCCAGCTAAACCTTTGTAATTGAGAACACCATGATTCTGCTCATAGACAACTACGACAGCTTCACCTATAACCTCTTCCAGTTCCTGGCGGAACTGGGCGCGGATGTCAGCGTGGTGCGCAATGACGCCATCACCATCGCTGAGGTAGAAGCAATGGCTCCTAAGCGCATCGTCATATCACCGGGGCCCCGCACGCCCAATGAAGCTGGCATCTCAACGGAAGTCGTACGGCACTTCGGACCCCGTTTGCCATTACTGGGCGTCTGTCTGGGCCACCAATGCATCGGCGCAGCCTATGGCGGCACCATTGCAGGCGCGGGTGAAATTGTCCACGGCAAAACAAGCAGCATCCAGCATGACGGCAAAGGCGTGTTCAAGGGGCTGCCCAACCCACTCCTGGGCATCCGCTACCATTCCCTGGCCATCATGCCGGAGACCGTACCGCCTGAGCTTGAGGTGACGGCACGTACAGACAGTGGGGTTATCATGGGTGTACGACACCGGGAGCACCCAGTGGAAGGCATCCAGTTCCACCCGGAGTCCATTATGACCCAGGCGGGTAAAGACCTGCTGCGGAACTTCCTCCAGCAGTAATAGAGCCAATATATGGATCCAGCGCTGTTCCCAACCAAACTCAAGAGAGACCTGCGTGTGGCGTCGCCGCAGCCGCTTTACCGCGCCCTGCAAGATTTCTTGGAAGAGCAGGGCTTTCACGTTGACCCCAAGCAACCGCCAGCAATGGAAGCTGGTGCGCTGCCTGGCACCGCAACTTTCTTGGGCCGCTTGCTAGGAGTCCAAGACTTCACACAAGGCACGCCAAACCGCGGCAGAGGCGCGGCAATGCTCCTCAGCGGGATTGGCATAGCTGCCGCCATGGTCGTACTGCTGATCCTCAGCGTCACCTCGGACGCCCTTTTCCCAAGCCTTGGCCTTGTCGTCGGGGGTATCCTAGCCGCAACAGGGACCGGCCAACTGAGGGCCAAACCACAGAGGCTCCGCCGCCTGGTGGACGTCTACCTTGAAGGTGAAAGCTATCACTCGGGTGCGGCCCGGGCCACTCAATCGACAGGCGACCCCATAGGAATGGACCTTCGTGTTGAACGGAGCGGCATTGTCAGCGACGTCCGCGTCACCGTCTACGCGGGTGTTGGGTATGCGGAAGGCACGGAGGCCGTTAATGGCTGGCTTTCAGAAAAGCCTGAAGTGGCCCTCAGTATGATAACCAGCAGTTCCCCAGAAGCGCTATCATTGCCAGCGGAGGCGCTGCCAGCCCATGAAACGCCGCAGTTGCCTGCCCGGCTGGACAACCAACTGGACTTCATCATCCAGCGGTTTCAATTACCTGAGCCCTAAACGTAGTGATGAGCCCTAGAGCCTTGAGGTGTGGTCACGAGCATTCAAGAAGCAATCGCAACGTTAGTTGAGGGTCGTTCCCTTACGCAGTCTCAGGCTGCAGCCGCGGCTGAAGAGATTATGTCCGGCAACGCCACGGAGGCTCAGATAGGCGGGTTCCTCGCCGCGCTCCGGGTGAAGATTGAGTCTGCGGATGAGATTATCGGCATGGCCAGAGTCATGCGCGAAAAATCGCTGCACGTACCCACGGACGGCAACGTCATTGAGTTGGTCGGCACCGGCGGCGACAAGATGGATACGTTAAACGTCTCCACTGCGGCGTCCCTGGTCACCGCAGCGGCGGGGCTCAAAGTGGCCAAGCACGGCAACAGGGCCGCCTCCGGCCGCATGGGCGCAGCTGACATTTTGGAGGCCAACGGCGTCAAGCTGGAACTCAGCCCTGAAGCCGTCAAACGGTGCGTGGATGAGGTGGATTTCGGCTTCATCTTCGCGCCAGCGTTTCACCCCGCCATGCGCTTCGCAGCGGGGCCACGTCGTGAATTGGGTGTCCGTACCGTGTTCAATCTCATGGGTCCACTGACCAACCCCGCCGGTGCGCAGTACCAGGTGCTCGGCGTAGCCATACCTGAAACCGTGGGTGGTAAGCGCCAGCCGGAGCTGGGCGACATCATGGCCTCTGTTTTAGCGGAGCTAGGCACCAAACACTCGTGGGTGGTCCACGGTGATGACGGCTTGGATGAAATCACTACCACCACCACCACACAGGTCTGGGAAGTGCAGGGCGGCAAGGTCCGCACCTTCTCGATTTCACCTGAGGACGCGGGCATCAAGCGGGCAAGTCTCGCTGACATCCAGGTAAAAGACAATGCCAACCAGGCGGTCATGTTCCAGCAGTCCATGAGCGCAGGTGACTCTCCCGCAAAGGATGCTGTCATGTTGAACGCGGCCGCAGCCCTGGTTATTGGTGGGTTGGCGGCTGACCTGAGGGCCGGCGTAGGACTCGCCCGGGAAGCCATCGACAGCGGCGCGGCGCTGAAGAAGCTGCGTGACCTTGCAGAGCTTAGCCAGACACTGACGTAATTAGCAGGTTTGTTATGCAACGAGAATTACACGTCCTAATCACCTTAATGGATGGTGAACACCGTGTTCATGTCAATGGGCATGCTGGCTCTGTGCATCAAATTGTAGAAGCATCCAACGGATTTATTCGGGAACATAAGGATGGAGTTGCGTCCGGGCCTCAAGAACATTGGCGGGAGCTTCAGGCTGCCTGGCACAATTCAACGAACCCATTAGCTCACGATGCTCTTAGTCGGCTTCAACCAGTAAGGAAGGATCATCTACTTCAATATCCAAATTGTCCCCATCGCATCCCGGGAAAGGGCTCACCCAACTAAGCCCATGGCCACAGGAACCATCCTCGACACCATACTTGAATACAAACGCGCTGAGGTTGAGCGTCGCTTGCGGAGCACGCCACTCTCGAAACTCGAAGCCGCTATCAAAGATTTACCAGTCCCCCTGAACTTTTCAGGCGCGCTCTGGGGTGACAAAGTCAGGATGATTGGCGAAGTGAAGAAGGCCTCCCCCTCCAAGGGGCTCCTTGCGCCAGACTTTGACCCCGTGGCTCTGGCCACCTGCTACGCCGAAAACGGCGCTGCTGCAATCTCTGTCCTCACCGAAGTTGACCACTTCCAGGGCTCCCTTGATCACCTCAAAGCCGTCAAAGCGGCAGTGGGGCCTCTAGGGCTCCCAGCGCTCCGCAAAGACTTTCTCTACGACCCGTACCAGATCTATGAAGCCAGAGCCTACGGCGCGGACGCAGCATTGCTCATCGTCGCAATGCTGGAGCCTGCCCAACTCAAAGAGTTGCTTGCGGTCTGTCAGCAACTGTGGATCCAGGCCCTGGTTGAAGTACATGATGAAGCTGAGCTAGAGGTAGCCCTGGCTGCGGGCGCGGAGATCATAGGCGTCAATCACCGGGACCTCCGTACGTTTAATGTAGACATAACTCTTACCGGCAGGCTGCGGCCTCTCATCCCGCAGGGTAAACTGATTGTTGCTGAGAGTGGCATATCATCAACGGAAGACGTGGCCACGCTGAAGCGCGTAGGCGTCAACGCGGTCCTGGTGGGCGAAGCCCTCATGACAGCACCGGACACCGCCGCCAAGGTGCGTGAGCTATCCAGCGTTTAGCAGCATACGGAAGAAGGACATGACTAGCGTTAAAATTTGCGGCATCCAAACCGTGGAAGATGCCCTGGCCGTCGCAGAGGCAGGTGCCGATGCCATGGGCATTGTCTTTGTGCCGTCTGCAGGCCGCTGCATTACCGTGGACAACGCGGATGAGATAATCACAGGCTTCCGGAAGGAGTGGGGCAGCCGCCCGGCTCCTAAGATGGTGGGCATGTTCGGTGACCAGCCTCTACAAGAGGTCAACGATTGTGTCGCCCGCCTGAACCTGGATGCCGCCCAGCTATGCGGTGACGAGGGTATGGCCTACTGCGGACAGATGACTGCGCCCGTGTACAAGGTCATTTCCGTGCGCACAGACGTCCCATGGTCAGTCGTTGTCCCCAAGCTCATGGTCATGCTCCAACGTCATACCATGGCCGGTCATCACCCTGTCATAGACACCCAGGTGCCTGGACAGTATGGCGGCACGGGGCAGGCCTTTGATTGGTCGCACATCCGCGATCTGTGGCACTCGTTCCCATTCAGCCTGGCGGGCGGCCTCAACCCTGACAACGTTGCTCAGGCCATAGGTGTGGCCCGCCCATGGGGTGTCGACAGCTCCAGCGGCACGGAGACTGAAGGCCGTAAAGACGCTGAGAAGATACGCGCCTTCATAGAGGCCGTACGCGAGGCTGACCGCGCTCTAGCTCCCAAGGGCCTCGCCAGACTGTTCCGCCGGAGCAACCGATGACGAGCGAAACGCATTTCCCAGACCAGCGCGGGCGCTTTGGGGACTTCGGGGGCCGTTTTGTCCCTGAGACGGTGATGCCCGCCGTCTTGGAACTGGAACAGGCCTATATTGAGGCCCAGAATGACCCAGAATATGTAGCGGAACTTGCTAAGTTGTTACAGGACTTTGCGGGACGCCCCACGCCGCTGTACCACGCGAAGCAGCTTACGGCCTACGCCAACGGCGCTCAGATATATCTGAAACGAGAGGATTTGGCCCACACAGGTGCCCACAAAATCAACAACGCTTTGGGGCAAGCGCTCTTGGTCAAACGCATGGGTAAACAACGCATCGTCGCTGAGACAGGGGCGGGGCAGCACGGCGTGGCCACTGCAACGGTCTGCGCCATGCTGGGGCTGGAATGCATTGTTTACATGGGCACGGAAGACATGCGCCGTCAGGAGACCAACGTCTACCGCATGAAACTGCTTGGAGCTGAGGTGCGCCCCGTTGACGCGGGCACCAAGACCCTCAAAGAGGCCATCAATGAGGCGCTCCGAGACTGGACAACCAACGTCCGCACGACTCACTACCTCCTGGGCAGTGCTGTGGGGCCGCACCCTTATCCCATGATGGTGCGCGACTTTCAGTCCGTCATTGGCACTGAGTCCAAGGAACAGATGCAAAAGGCCCTTGGCCGGTTACCGGACTATGCTGTTGCCTGTGTGGGTGGCGGCTCCAACTCCATTGGCATGTTCTATCCCTTCATTGGGGACAAGCAGGTGCAATTCATTGGTGTGGAAGCGGGCGGTGATGGCCTAGAGACCGGTCACCATGCAGCCTCGCTAGAAGCAGGGCGCGTTGGCGTGCTCCACGGCTCCATGTCCTACCTCATGCAGGACACCGACGGCCAAATCAGCGACACCCACAGCATATCTGCGGGGCTGGACTACCCAGGTGTGGGCCCTGAACACGCATGGCTCAAGGACACGGGCCGCGCCACATACGTAAACGTCACGGATGACCGAGCCTTGGAGGCCTTCAGACTTCTCTCTCGCATGGAAGGAATCATTCCGGCTTTGGAATCCTCCCACGCCATCGCCTACGTGGTGAATGAGCTTGCACCCAAGCTCTCAAGCGACCAGATAGTCTTGGTCTGCCTCAGCGGCCGAGGTGACAAAGACATGCCCACCGTCATGGCATCTGAAAAGAGTTCTTCTTAGGCCGTAGCCATTTTTTTACGCGTACCCCTGACCTGCCCCCCGGATTAGGTCCAAGGATTTCTAGAATCC
>JAQBVZ010000021.1 GCA_027625205.1 Chloroflexota bacterium | reverse complement strand
TCATTGGCTTCAAGGACGACAATAAGGTCATACGGGCCGGTGACCAAATCAACGGAGGTTACGCCCCCTACTAATCGGAGTGTGTCAGCCACCTCCCGCGTCTTGCCCACTGCCGTCTCAATAAGTACAAATGCTTTTGTCGCTGCCATGGTGCTCCCCCTTTAAAACCCCGTCTTGGTGGTCATCCCACGATGGACGGCAAGAGGATGATATGCGGGTGCACTACCTCCGTCAACGATGGGCATATGCACGGTACGTCGTAGGCGGATAGGATGCCCGATGCTATAATAGCACGGCTTTTGAAAGGGACGATGGCGTGCTAGAACAGCTTCACCAAATGACCTCAGCCCTAGGGGTGGAGCTATCCTCCGACCAACTGGACCAATTCCGACGGTATAAGTTGGGGTTGGAGGCTTGGAACCAGCGCGTGAACTTAACTTCACAGAAGGCACTGGAGAGGATTGAGCAGGTCCACTTCTTGGACTCGCTCTCATTGATCCCTGTGCTGCGTCATTGGGCACCCGACGCGCAGCGAGTGGTGGATGTAGGCGCGGGTGCTGGATTCCCTGGCGTACCCATAAAGCTGGTACTTCCGCATCTGCATCTGGTGCTGGTGGAGGCGACTCAAAAGAAGGCAGACTTTTTGGTGTGGCTGGTGGGAGAGTTGGGCCTAGGTGAGGTGGAGGTGGTGGTGCGACGGGCGGAAGACACGGCACGGTTATCCCAATACAGGGAATCTTTTGACGTGGTCACTGCCAGGGCACTAGGCCCGCTGCCTGTCGCTCTTGAGTTGACCCTGCCTCTGAGCCGGGTTGGCGGCGTGGTAGTTATCCCCCAACGCGGTGACGTAGCGTCAGAGATCCGGCGGTCAACGCTGACGCTGGATGAGTTAGGTGGCAAAGTAGTGGCGGTGGCGTCAGTGAGTACAGACGGCTTACCGCAAGACTCAGTGGCAGTGGTTGTGAAGAAAGAGATACTTACGCCTGAGCGGTATCCCCGCCGCGTGGGGATACCGTCCAAACGTCCCCTTATTACAGCGCTTTAAGTGAGCCATGAGCGGAGCACAATCCAACGGGTCTAGGCCCTCTCTCAAGAGACGCTTCCTCTCTTGGCCAACGCTGATTTCCTTCATCCTTGTCCCTGTGCTGGCTGTGTTGCTGATCACCCGGTTTGAGCTTGACTGGGGGTCTACGTGGGAGAGGATACGGTCCAGCAACCCATGGTGGTTTGCGCTGGCCGTCTTGGTCCACTACAGCACGTTTATCTTCCGGGGCGCCCGGTGGCGGCTCCTGCTTGGCAACACGGCTCGTAATGAAGGGTCTAGCGAAAAACTACCGTCCACGTTTTACTGCGGCAGGGTTATCCTGATGGCGTGGTTCGCCAATTCAGTGACGTGGTTCCGCTTGGGAGACGCGTACCGCGCCTATGCCCACGCTGAGGACTATGGCACCAGCTTCCCCCGCTCCATGGGCACGGTGGTGGCGGATAGAGTTGTAGACGTGGTTGTGGTGTTCGTACTCCTGGTAGCGGCAGCGGGCGTCCTTTACGCGGGTGGGGATGTCAGACCATCACCACTGTTTGTTGCGTTGGCAGGCGCCTTTTTGCTTGCCGTGACCGGTACTCTTCTGGGAATGCTGCTCCTGCATAGGTGGATATCACACCGGCTGCCGCAAACGCTAGAAGACGCCTATCACCGGTTTCACGCGGGCACCATGGGCAGCTTCAAGCGGCTTCACTGGGCGTTCATCCTGGGTGTCATTGGCTGGTTGGCGGAGGTTGGCCGACTTTTTTTCGTACTCCAAGCCTTGGGTGTCCCGGTAACCCTAGGCCTGGTACTCTTTGTGCCGTTGGCTAACGGTCTGCTCACTGCGGTGCCGTTAACGCCGGGAGGTCTGGGCATTGTGGAACCAGGCATTACCGGGCTGCTCATGCTCTCACTTGTGCGTGAGGAGGCAGTGGCAGTGGCTCTGCTGGACCGTTCAATCAGCTATCTGAGCATTGTGGTTACTGGTGGCGTTGTTTTCTTCATCCGGCAGGCGCAAATTGCACGATGGGCAGTCAACACGCGTGCATCGGCGTCAAATGAGGGCAGCGATTAAACGAAAGAGGAGCTTATGATTACCAACCCTGTTAAAGAGAAGCTTGCATCCGGCGGGAGTGTCCTTGGCGCTTTTGTGAATATAGGCTCCCCTGTGGTCGTCGAGCTATTGGCGCTGGCAGGCATGGACTACGTGGTGTTGGACGGTGAGCACACAACGCTGAGCCCGGAGTCAGCCGAGAACATGTTCCGGGCGGCGGAGGCAAAGGGCATTGTGCCTATCACGAGGGTGGGCCAGAACGACCCGCAGGTTATTCAAAAGTTCATGGATGCGGGCTCCGTGGGTATTCAGATGCCGTTGGTGAATAACAAGGAAGAGTGCCAACGGTTTGTCGATTCAGTGAAGTACCCGCCGGTTGGCAAACGAGGGCTTGCCGCAGTGCGCGCAGCTAACTATGGGTTGGAGGGACCGCTGGACGCCTATGTGGTCAAAGCAAACGAGGCTACCTTGGTGGTCCCGCAGATTGAGACGACCAAGGGGTTTGAAAATGTGGAAGAGGTGCTGTCAGTAAAGGGCGTAGATGTGCTGTTTCTGGGCCCCACTGACATCTCGGTGGCCTTGGGTTTCCCCGGAGAGGTGCGACATCCCGACGTCTTAGCGTTGATTGAGAAGTTCACTGCGCAGGCCAACGCCGCGGGTAAGGCGTCCGGCACGATTGCGCGAGACTACGATGAGTACGTGTACTGGAAGGAGCGGGGGGTCCGCTACTTCCTGGGCAGTGCCGCGGTCATGCTGGGCCGCGCAGCCAGCGACTTCGCGAAGCGGTTCAAAGAGGCGGAGGGCTGATAGTTATGTCAACGGAGAAGACTGTCGGCTTCATTGGCCTGGGCATCATGGGGGCGCCCATGGTACGAAACCTGGCCAAGGCTGGCTTCCAGGTGGTGGCATGGAACCGCACGCGGTCCAAGGCCGAAGCGTTGCAGGGTGACGGCATTACTCTGGCAGACTCCCCGAAGTCCGTTGGAGAGGCGTGTCCTGTTGTCATCACTATGGTCAGTGACACGCCGGACCTAGTGGCGGTCACGGAAGGTCCAGACGGCGTGAGCGAAGGCTTGAGCGCCGGGTCCATTCTGATAGATATGAGCACGGTAGCGCCCGGCGCAACACGGGAGTTGGCAGAACGCCTGGGCAAAAGAGGGATTTCCATGCTAGACGCGCCGGTCAGCGGCGGCTCCACAGGAGCACAGCAGGCAACGCTGGCCATCATGGTGGGCGGCAAGGAGGAGGCGTTTCAGCGGTGCCTGCCTATTTTCCAGGCCATGGGTAAGACAATCACGCACATGGGCCCTAGCGGCATGGGCCAGACGACCAAGCTAGTTAACCAAATACTCGTGGTAGGAACACTCTCCACGGTGGCGGAGGCGCTGACGTTTGCGGCGGCTCATGGGGCTGATTTGCTACGGACCATAGAGGCCGTTGCAGGTGGCGCAGCAGGTTCATGGCAGCTACAGAACCTTGGGTCCCGGATGGTGGAGGGTGACTTTGCGCCGGGGTTCATGGTGCGTTTGCAGCGGAAGGACCTGCGCTTAATCACGGAGGCTGCCCATGAAAAGAACGTTCCTTTGCCAATCAGCTCCGTGGCAAAACAGTTCTATGCGGCGGCTGAGGCGGCTGGGTACGGAGAGGAAGGCACGCAGGCCATAGTGAAGGTCTTCCAGCGGCTTGCAGGAGTCCAGGTAAGCAGGTGAACGCACATGTATGCTCTGCTAAGCATGCATATGCACCTGTAAGCACTTACATGCGTTCCTCAGCACTTGACGACCTTCCAGCCCCCTTCCCTGTTTTCCTTTGCTCAAGTACCCTTACCACCTTGAAAAACGTCATTTTGTAACTGGAACGGAGGGTGTCTGACATGCCTCTGCTGCATGAGTCCGCTCGCAAGGGCGCTGAGATAACCGAGCGTGAAGTAGCCGAAGTGGTTGAGGATCTCAACAAGGTGGTCCAGGGCGAGGTCCGCATGGACACCACCTCTCGCATGCTCTATTCCACGGACGCGTCCCTCTACCAGATGCAACCCGTGGGAGTTGTGGTGCCACGCACGGCCGACGACGTTGAAGCGGCCATAAAAGTGGCTGGCAAGCACGGCATTCCTGTTACTCCTCGTGGTGGCGGCACAGGCTTGGCAGGCCAGACCGTGAACCACGGCATCATGATTGATTTCTCCAAGTACATGCGACAGATACTGGAGGTCAATCAGGAGGAGCATTGGGCCCGTGTGCAGCCAGGCGTGGTGGTCAACCACCTCAGTCAGGCCATGGGCCAGTACGGCCTGCTTTACGCCCCGGATCCCGTATCGGGCACCCGGGCAACGGTGGGCGGTGGCATAGGCAACAATTCCTGCGGCACCCACTCTGTTATCTACGGCAAGACCTTGGACCACGTCCTGGAAGTTGAAGCGGTGCTCTCAGACGGGAGCAGGGCTCACTTTCAGCCCACGGAGGGAGTCTCTCTAGAGCAGAAGATGCTTGAGGAGTCGTTGGAGGGCCGCATCTACCGTGAGGTCAGACGCCTTGCCCATGAGAACCGTGAGGAGATTGAACGGCGGTTCCCCAAGATCCAACGGCGAGTATCCGGCTACAACCTGGACGAGTTCGTAGGGGACGGTCCCATGAACCTGGCCCGGATGGCCGTTGGCTCTGAGGGGACGTTGATTGCGGTGACTGAGGCCAAAATGAACCTGATGCCCTTGCCTAAGGTGAAGGGACTGGCAGGCCTTCACTTTACGGGGTTGGTGGAGTCCATGGAGGCCACAGTGGCCATCCTGGAGCACGGGCCTTCAGCTGTGGAATTCATTGGCAGCATGGCCATCAAGCGTTGCGCTGAGCTTCCCAGCTTCCGGCATCTGCTGGACTGGGTGGAGGGCATGCCTGAGAGCATCCTGTTCGTGGAGTTTTACGGCGATAGCGAGCTTGAGGTGAAGTCCAAGCTGGACAATCTCCAGCGCGACATGGCGCAAAAAGGCCTTGGTTACGCCACGGTGACGGCGCTGGAAAAGTCCAAGATGGAGCACATGTGGGACCTGCGCAGGGCGGGCCTTGGCTTGCTGGGCAGTGTCCGGGGCGACGGCAAGTCTGTCTCCTTTGTGGAGGACACAGCGGTCTCGCCAGAGAAGCTCCCTGAGTATGTGGTGCGGTTTGACCAAATTCTCAAGAAGTATGACACGGAGGCGGGCTATTACGGCCACGCCGGTGTGGGTTGCTTGCACATCAGGCCGGTGGTCAATGTGAAGTCGGTAGAAGGTGTGCGTACCATCCAGGGTATCGCTGAAGAGGTGGCAGACCTTGTGCTGGAGTTCGGCGGGTCGCTCAGTGGCGAACACGGGGACGGCATTGCCAGAGGTTACTTCACACAAAAGATGTTCGGCGAGGAGATGTACAACGTGTTCCGGGAGTTGAAGCAGGCCTTTGACCCGGATAGCACGATGAACCCAGGGAAAATTATTGACACTCCGTTGCTGGCGGAGTTCTGGCGGGTCAGCCCTGAGACGAAGAACCTTGAGGTAGAGACGTACACAGACTTCAGTCTGGACGGCGGGTTTGCAGGACACGTGGAGATGTGCAACGGGCAGGGAGCGTGCCGGAAGATTGAGGGTGTGATGTGCCCCTCCTTCATGGTGACGCGGGAAGAGGAACACTCCACCCGCGGGCGGGCCAATCTCATGCGCATGGTGCTTTCAGGCGTTCTGCCTCCCAGTGAGCTTACGGGCAAGCGCCTTTACGATGCCTTGGACCTGTGTGTTGAGTGCAAGGGTTGTAAGTCAGAGTGCCCTTCAAACGTAGATATGGCCAGACTCAAGTCAGAGGTGCTGGCTAAGTACCACAAGGTGAACGGGACGCCTATGCGAGCCAGGTTCTTTGCGAACGTGAATCTGCTCAGCAGGATTGGTAGCGCCACCGCCCCAATAGCCAACTTCATGAATAAACTCCCCATGGCCAAATGGGTGGCCAGTCGAATCGTTGGTTTGCACCCCGACCGACCCCTGCCCGTCTTTGCCAGTCAGAGCTTCCCATCTTGGTTCCGCAAACACACCTCACGCGCAACGGAGACGGCTCGTGGCGAGGTGGTGCTGTTTAACGATACATTTATGGACTACTACCACCCAGAGGTTGGGCAGGCGACCACGAGAATCCTGGAGGCGCTGGGCTATCAGGTGACGCTGGTTGACCAAAGGCAGTGCTGCGGTCGCCCCGCTATCTCCAAAGGGTTGCTTGGCCAGGCCAAGGGTTGGGCTCGACAGAATGTGGACGCGCTGCTGCCGTACGCTCAGCGGGGCGTACCGATTGTGGGCGCCGAGCCTTCGTGTTTGTTGACGCTCCGTGATGAATACCCAGACCTGCTACAGGACCAGGCATCCAAGACTGTGGCGTCCCAGGCGTTCATGCTGGAGGAGTTGCTGGACAAGCTGCTTACGGAGGAGCCAGAGGTGGCGTCGATCTTCCGCGAGGACGTGACGGCGGAAATCCAGGTCCACGGTCACTGTCATATGAAATCCGTGGTGGGTATGGACCCGACGATGCGGGTCCTCAACGCGGTGCCCGGCTACAGTGCTCAACTGATCGACTCAAGCTGTTGCGGCATGGCGGGCTCATTTGGCTTTGAGAAGGAACACTACGATATTTCCAAGGCAATGGGTTCGTTGAAGCTGTTCCCGGCAATCGAGGCGGAGGAGGCCAGGGACGCCAAGGTGGCTATCCTGGGCATTTCCTGCCGCCAGCAGATAGACCATTTCACCAGTAAGCAGTCACGACACGTGGCGGAGTACTTAGCGGACGCCCTGCAGTAACGCGTTTGTGGGAGAGGCAATCAGTGGCTAAACGAGGCATTCGAGTCGTGGATAGCGATATGCACGTGGTGGAGCCGTGGGACCTATGGCAGCGGTACACGGAGCCAGCGTACTTAGACCAAGCTCCACGGCCAGTAGGAGACCCTAACTTACCTGTGGACCTCCGGCTTGAGTTTGGCGGCCACATGCATACCCGCAACAATGCGTACAACGACGCTAGCCATGAGACGTACATCAAGCGCAGGCAGAAGTCAGCCCCACGGTTTACCGAATATGCGGCCCAGGGATTTGATGCGGCCTCACAGCTCAAGGCTATGGATGTGGAAGGGATAGACCAGGCGGTCCTCTTCCCTACCAAGGCGCTCTTGGTGCCGTGGGTGGACGGTATAGACCCCGGGCTTGCCACGGCGGTGTGTCGTGCGTACAACGACTGGCTTGGCGACTTTTGTGCGGTGGACCCTGCTCGACTGAAGGGCGTGGGTCAAGTGACGCTGCACGACCCAGCGTTGGCGATAGCTGAAGCAAGGCGCACAGTGCGAGACATGGGTATGTCAGCGGTCTGGACGCGCCCCAATCCAATCAACGGCAGGCAGCTGCACGACCCCGAATTTGATCCGTTTTGGGCCGAGATGGAGCGCCTAGAGGTGCCCATCTGCTTCCATTGCGCTGAGGGGTCATACCTCCCCACCATTGGTACTGACCGGTTTGAGGGCAATTGGATGATGAGTCATACTGCGGACCATTCCTTGGAGATGATGGTGGGGATGCAAAGCATGATTCTGGGTGGTGTGCTTGAGCGCTTCCCCAAGCTCAAGGTTGCGTTCTTGGAGGCCAATTGTGCATGGGTGCCCTGGTGGCTCTGGCGGATGGAGGAGCACTACGAGTTGACGGGAGAGTGGGACGCACCTACGCGGTTGTCGTTGTCGCCGCAGGAGTATTTCCGCCGCCAATGCTACGTATCCATTGATGCTGACGAGTTGCCCGGAGCTCAGGTGATTGACGCCATAGGTGAGGACCGCGTGGTGTTCTCATCTGACTACCCACACCTGGATTCAAAATTTCCCAATGCGGTGGACATATTCCTGGAGATGCCCGGAATGTCCGAAGCAACGAAGCGTAAAGTCCTGTTGGATAACTGCGTGTCCCTTTATAATTTGGCCTAGCGTCACCAGCCTATTCCACACGTACGGATGAAAGCGCGAACTCATGGAGCAGTCAGCAGTTCACGCGGTGCAGGCCCAAGTAGAGCGTACGGTCAAAGAAAACCTGCGCCAAGGTGAAGACGGCAAAACCGGCTTCAAGTACTCCTACCTGCGTTCGTCTCCTGGCCGCAATAGCTGGCAGTGGTCTTGGGACTCATGTTTCAACTCAGTGGTGCTCGCACACGTCAACCCTGAGCTTGCTGCTGCTGAACTCCGGACACTGGTTGCCGCTCAGGAGCCGGACGGGTTCATTGGCCATGTAAATTTCTGGGGCCAGAGCCCCACTCGCGGACTCTTGGGCCGCATGCAACGCCCTTCTTTGTGGGGGTCAACACACTCATCGCTTATTCAAC
>JAQBVZ010000020.1 GCA_027625205.1 Chloroflexota bacterium | reverse complement strand
GGTTTTTGAAGGGCTGTTCCTGATTGAGAATTCGGCAGACAGCACAGATTCCATTTTGGTCACGATTGCTGGGGTGGAGATTACCATCAGCCCTGGTGAAGCATTTGAGGCGAATCCAAGAGCGCTGAAAGAGATTGCTCTCTTGAGACTTGAACCCTATGCGGATGAATCCAAGCAAGTCTCCCATGCAGTTCGAGGCATCTCCAAGATTTTGGACTCCAAACTATGGCTTGACGGCTCTCATCTCCATCCCAAGAAGGGTGATGAAGTCTTTGACCAAGAGCGCCGCCGCGTAATACGGGAGCTCCTTCACGCGCTTAGGGATACCGAAAAAGGAAAGAAGGACGCCCTCAGCCCTGAGGCCGCGCAGGCTGCCATGGTTACCATCAATTACCTTGTGCAGGCAGACCGGCTGCTGGCCCTTATCAAAATTGGTGAAGTGAGAGCATCCCTCACTTTGGACGACGTTGAGACCAGAGTGGAGAAGGAGCTTGCCAAGGCCGAAGAGGAGTTGGCCAAGGGCGACGTAGACCGGGATTCTGGCGCTCCTGACAAGGCCGTTCAGCACTACGGGAAGTCCTGGCGACATGCGGTTCGCGCTATGGACCACTACGTGCGCGCGATGGACCACGATGCGAAGGAAGGTAATGGCAGGGATAAAGACGAGCACGACGATGCGAGGGAGGGTAATGGCAGGGATAGAGACGAGGACGACGATGCGAGGGAAGGTAATAGCAAGGATAAAGACGAGCACGACGATGATGACTAATCGACGATAGCGCATGTTGGGCGTCACCTGAGAACGTATGAGAGAAAGCAGGCGCAGGACCTGACCAACCTTCCTGACGCCGAAGTGTTTGCGGAGGAGCTAGACCAGGAGATGAAGGCAGAAGCCTTCGCCTGATAGGGAACCGCGGATCAATACATTAGAGCCCTGGGATCATCCCGGGGCCTTTTTTAATGCGTTGCGGGTTGAAGGTTCTTTCAACTGACGCTGATTGCGTCCTGCGCCCTGTCGTTAGACCGGCGCATGCAATGTAGGCTAACCGAATTCGTATGTGGTTCGCGATTCTAACTACGAGGGATCCGGTACGGCCCAAGAACCCGGACCATTCGCGTTTTTCTTGATCTCTAGGTTCAAGAATGTTTCGGAGCGAATCACACCAGTAATGGAGCCAACAGTACTGCGCAAAAATGTTATTAGTTCAGATGGTGAATGAACGGCAATCCAGATGAAAATGTCATAAGCGCCAGTCGTCTCCGCCACGTAGTGCACCTCCGTCAGGTGCGTCAGTTGCTCGGAGACATCATTTACCTCGCTGGGTTCCACCTGGAGCCCCACCAACGGGTAGTGCCAAACCCCAGTTTCGATGGGTCTGGAATGGCTGCGATCCTAATTACATTTTCGTTAAGCAGAATCTGCAGTAGGCGCCGAACTGTACCTTCACTGACACCGAGCTGGCTTGCCATTTTGATGTTCGAAGTACGGGCATCTGATTGCAGCAATTCACGAAGCTTGTTGTCTAATTCATCCATCTTTGTTGCTTTCAGCGAGTTTGAATTCAGAGGTTCATTGACACTACCTAACGAATCGCGGGGGTCCCGCTGGAAGATGCCTCTCATTCCAAAATTGGGAAACACCTCCCTCTCTTCTGCTAGGCTTCGGCCGATAACGAGAACCTCTACTCTGTCGCCACTCCCTCTAAAGTCCAGAATTGACCTTGTGCCACTACCGGCGGAGGCTTCCCGTAGTTCACAACCAGGGGACTACCATCACCGTCCAGGTAGTGTTCCCAACCCTCCGCCACGGTACCCCCGATGCGTAGCAGCACCGCCGGACGAACGCCGGTCTGGTGGAACCGGTATTGGCGGCCTGCGGGCATAAGGATTCCTTCGCCGCGGTGGACAACGGTGGGAATGTTGTCCTTGTCGTAGAAGGTCGCCTAACCGTCCAATACCAGGTAGGTCTGGTCTTCGTACGTGTGGCTGTGCAGGATTTCATTGCTAAAACCGGCCGATCGCCTATCTAGCTAACTCGTTGGTCTGCAATGGCTTACTAAGCCCGTTGACCGGTAATGTCATCCGATTTGGGCATTGGGGCTGGTCCAGTTGTCCGCCACCCATACAAGCGGAGTCTAGTCCGCGAAGTTCTTTGGGAGGGTGCAGGAAAACTTTCTTCCAAGATAGGGTTCCCAGTTGCGTTTTGCTAACCGGCGCTGGTTGGGGTTGTGCCGGTGCTTTGGGCTTCCAGTTCCTGGTACGCCTCCACCATGCTCTCCTCAGAAGCTGTCACCTCAGGCATATCAGCAGATTTCGTCATGCCGCGAGCGTGCTCCGTTACCAGCTTCCGCAGTTGCACCACTGCAAGGTCTGTGGCTGACAGGTATTCGGGGTACTGGTACCGGGCCGAGCGCTGGGCGTCGTAGTCCTGGTCGGAGAAGTTGAAGTGATGGATGAAGTTATGGAACAGGTGAAACTTGGCAGCCTCGTAGAAGCGGCCAAAGGCCGTCTTATGTCGTGCGGAGTGGAAGTAGACAAGTCGTGACAGGCCTGACTCCACGGGGATAACCCACCGCGTGTACATGTGGTCACGATAGTCATTCCGTACCATGCCTGGGAGTCGCTGGCCTATCCACTCTCCATTGGTTTCAAAGAGCGGGAGCTTGAGCATCTTGCGGTCCATAGGCTCAGTGGCCCATATCCACAGCCTGCGCCACGTGTACTTGGGCCACTTGGCGTTGATGCGCGGGTAGTGCATCTGCAGCGGCTGCTTCTGGGTCTTGTTGTAATAAGCGCGTGTATCCTCTTTGCCTGTCCCCGTGACCCGTAGTGGGACGATTGTCTTATTGCCTATCACTCGCGGGCGGGAGCCTATTGGTGAGCGGGGGGCTACGCCAAGCCTGCCGCGCAGACCACTGAGTGAGTTGCGGTGCACCATGAAGCCCACGTGAGAGTCGTAGGCGTTCTCCAGAGCCACCATCCAGTTGCAGTCCCAGTAGCGCCAGGCCGTGAGGACCTGTCCGTGTTCCTGGAAGAACTCTGGCGGGATGTCCTCCTCCGGAGGAACGGGCTCACCCTCTCCCATCCAGACGAAAACCAAGCCCTTAAGCGTGACAGTAGGGAACTTCTTTGCCTTGAGCTGTCCCACCATCTTGGAGTCGGGGCCTTCTGTGATGAACTCCACACACTCGCCGTCGCCGTCAAACGTTGCGCCGTGGTACGGGCAGCTCAGGTAGCCTTTCCAGAAGCAATCTCCCCACGAGAGGTAGACGCCACGATGCGGGCAGTAGTCCCACAGCGCCTGGACATCACCGTTTTTGTCACGGAAGAAGGTGAGGTCCTCTCCTAACATGCGTAGACCTGCGGGCTTCTTCGAACTGATGTCTTTTGCGGGCAACGCGGGGTACCAGTACTCACGCAGGCCCGTTGGCGGGATGAGGCTCCTGCGGTCCTTGGGGTCTGACGATTGTTGGAAAGGGGGCGTCTTATTGCCCTGGTAGCCACGGGCGTATTCACGCCAGCCGCCGGGGTAGCCGCCTCTGACCTTGCTCAGTGCTTTCAGAAGTCCCATTACGCCTCCAATGGCGGCAGCATTCATTGAAAGCGAATGTGCCCTAGAAAACTGGCACTAGTTTACTCCGTAATTCAACCCCTTGTCTGATGTGTGAGTCTCTAACGTTGGTGAGTTAGAATGACGGCGTCTTCAAATTCCAACGCAGCGCCATAGAGAGAGCATGACCACCGACGCACCCATCTGCACCGTACGCCACGTCGACCACGTCGGCATCGCAGTCACCAACGTGGAGGAGGCAAAGGCCCTCTTTCAGACACTTTTTGGCGCCCCTGATACCGAAATCCTGGAGGACCCGGGTCGCAATCTGCGGGCGGCGTTGCTGGAGATAGGCCAGACGCGCATCGAACTGTTGGAGTCCACAGACCCTGAGAACGTTATCGGCAGGTTCGTCGCCTCCCGTGGCGGGGGCCTGCACCACGTGGCCTTCCAGGTGGAGGACATCAAAGAGAGGTTAGCTTCGTTGAAAAAGGCGGGGATACCATTGGTGAATGAGGAGCCCGTCCACGGCTTTACGGGGAGCATTGCCTTCATCAGGCCGGAGGCTGTGGAGCACGTGCTGGTGGAGTTGGTGCAGCCGCACCCCAAGGAGACCAAATGACGGAACGCCGGAGCAAGGTGCTTGTCGCCAAGCCGGGGCTGGACGGTCACGACCGCGGCGCGCGGATGGTGGTGCGCGCATTGGAGGACGCTGGCCTGGAGGTCTACTACACGGGCATACGGCAGACGCCAGAGCAGATTGCGGACGCCGCCGCTGAGCATGAGGTGGACGTGGTTGGCCTGAGCATCCTCTCCGGCGCACATATGGAACTGGTGCCTCGGGTCATGGACGCGCTTGAGAAGAGGGGGTTGGAGAGCGCCATTGTCTTTGTGGGCGGCATCATCCCTGAGGTTGACCGCATAGCGCTGCGGGAGATGGGTGTGATGGCTGTCTTTGGCCCTGGCTCTAGGACTGGTGACATTGACGTTGCAATCCGGCAGGCGGTGGAAGAGCGGCGTCAGCTGGCGTAGGGAGTGGGGAGGGGCTCCTTCAGATTAGGAGGTTTCTGGAATGAACGTCGAGAAATGGATATGGTGCTTGCATTGCGAGCGATGCTTCGAGGTTCACCTCAGTAGGGAACCAGAGTGGGATGATGCAGGGACCCCACCTGGGTATGAGATAATTTTCAATTTCGCTCCGGACTTCGAAATGCAGCTAGGCATAGAGCGCAATGGGAACGTCTACGCAGAGTGCCCCTACGAGAATTGTGACGGAGACCTCAAGGATTTCTGGTGGTGGGACAATTTCCACTCCGCTTCAGAACAACAGCATTTGCCCGAGACACCAGAGGTAGACAAAGTTTACCCGTTGTACCCGTAATCAGGGTGCCAGCCAAACTTATTGCCTTCCCCAATACCCCTCTCGTTGACACAATAGCGGAAAACGCCGGTATAATAGCTGGGTTGGGTAGGTGGTGTAACCGTGAGTTTGCGCGTTAATGTCGCTCAATTGATGAAGGAGCCAGTCGGCTCCACGCGCCCCCACAGCTTTGACCAGCGCTTTGAGCCGTTGGATGATGAGCAGTCTGCTATCCATGCCCGTGGCAATGCCCGACTGACCAAGAGCATTGACGGCATTTGGGTGTCAGGCAAGGTGGACGCCACGATGGAGAGCGTTTGCAGCAGATGTCTGGTCCCTTTTGGACACGTGGTCCATGTGGAGTTTGAGGAGACGTTTCTTCCCACTGTGGACATTGCCGTTGGCAGGCGTTTACGCGCGGATGGTGAGACAGAGGACGACGAGTTCACCATAGATGAGCATCACATACTAGGCTTGGCAGAGGCCATCAGACAGAACGCCTTGGCTGCTGTTCCCACAGACTGCCTGGGCCTATGTCAGGTATGCGGCGCGGACCTCAATGAGGGACCGTGCCATGAGATTCAGAAAATAGACCCGGTTTGGGCGCCATTGCAACAGTTGCTGAAAGGCAACCAGGGGTAGCTTAAGCCGAGAACCGGAGCGAATCATATGCCACCGCTACCAAAACGCCGGCGATCACAGTCGCGACAGGGCACGCATAACTCACACAACGCACTGAAATTGCAGTCGTTGTCTATATGCACGCATTGCCACAAGCCGGTGCTACCGCACCGTGTATGCCCCAATTGCGGGTACTACAACGGACAGGATGTTATGCATATCGAAGGGGCCGACATATAAGCGGCTCCCGTGGCTGATGACTGCCGAACGACGCTGACACTGCTGATTCAAGGCCCCATTTCACCTGCGTGACCATGCCTGAGACCCCAAAGACGGCCTTTTTGTTCCCTGGCCAGGGCGCTCAAGTTGTGGGCATGGGCGCTGACGCCTATGAGGCATCGGCTGCTGCCCGTGCGGTGTTTGAAGAGGCTGACGCCGCCCTTGGCAATGACCTCTCCAGCATCATCATGCACGGCCCTGCGGACCTGCTTCTCCGCACGGAGAACGCCCAACCTGCCATTTTCTGCGTAAGCATTGCGCTGCTCCGGGCCATGGAGGAGCGGCTAGGCCCTGAGGCCATGGCACAGGCCAGCTTCATGGCGGGCCACAGCTTGGGTGAATACTCTGCGCTGGTTGCTGTCGGGGCTTTGGACTTTGCCACGGGCCTGCGACTAGTACAGAAACGTGGTGAATTGATGCAGGTGGCCGCGGATATGACACCAAGCAGCCTGGTGGCCTTGCTCGGCATTGAGCTGGAGGCAGCCCTGGCCGTGTGTGAAGAGACGGGCGCGCAGGTCTCTAACGTGAATAACCCTGGTCAGGTGGTGATAGGCGGACCCTTGGGGCCGCTAGAGCGCGCCAAGGAGCTTGCGCTGGAACGCGGCGCTCGCCGTGCTATGTCGCTGGACGTGAATGGCGCGTTTCATACGGAGGTCATGCGCCCGGCCCAGTCAGGGATGGACACGGTGCTGCAGGAGGTGGACTTTCAGTCCCCCTCAGTGCCTGTGGTGGGCAATACCACGGCTCTGCCCATTACCACGGCTGGTGAGATACGGGATGAGCTGGCCAAGCAGTTATGCACCTGCGTATGGTGGCAGCGGTCCATGGAATACATGACCTCTCAGGGAGTCACCCGGTTCATAGAGATAGGCCCCGGCAACGTCCTGAGCGGTATAGCAAAGCGGGTCAGCAAGGATACGCAAGCCGTGTCCGTGGGAGACCTAGACGCTATTATGAATCTGCGGGTAAGCTAGGGCAGACCCAGTAACTTTCCAACTGAGCTTTGATATGGCCGCTAGCGCGCCAAAGGCTACCAATAGAAACATTCCATCCGCCAAGCGACTTGGCAGGGTGATGGCGCTGCAAGTTTTGTATGAAGTGGACCTCACTGGCCATTCATGGCAAGACGCGCTGGAGAACCAGTTGGTAAGGCTTCCCGATTCACCGCAGCAGGATGCGGTGGAATTGGCCAAGACGTTGGTGACCGGCGTCATGGAGAGTATGGATGAGATGAACGCCCTCATTAGGCGGTTTGCTCCCCTGTATCCTGTCTCCCAACTTTCAGCGGTGGACAGAAATCTACTCCGGCTGGCGCTCTATGAGCTACACTATGTACCCAGCACGCCGCCAAAAGTGGCTATCAGTGAAGCTGTAGCACTGGCCAAGTCCTATGGCGGTGATACATCCTACAGGTTTATCAATGGAGTCCTTGGTTCCGCATTGGAGGCAATGGCCCCAAAGGAAGATGCAGAGAACCCCAAAGCGGGTGATGCACCCAAAGCAGATGATGTGAAGGAGGAATAATGGCGACCGTTTTCGAACGTGTCAGCAAGGTAGTAGTGGACAGGCTTGGAGTGGAGGAGGGCGACATTAAGCCGGAGGCCTCCTTTGTAGACGACTTGAAGGCCGACTCCCTGGACTTGGTTGAACTGATCATGGCTTTTGAAGAGGAGTTCACTGAGGGTGGAGACGGTCTGAAGATATCCGACAAAGATGCTGAAGTCATCCGTACCGTCCAAAACGCAGTTGACTACATCACGGGAAAAGGCTTCAAGGACGAGTAGTCACGGGCGCTGGTAACAGTCGCCATACATTCCGCGTAGCTCTCGTCACGTTCGCTGATGGACGCTGGCCCTACCTAGTGCTAAGCTGAGTGGCGGTTGGTCATAGTTTAAGAAAAGTCCAATAAAGCGTTTCCTATTGGGAGGCTTACAGGTGCCAGACCTCGAAGACCTCCATGCTCGTGTAGCTTCATGTACCGACTGCGCTCTCTACAAGAGCGCCATTAATGCCGTGCCTGGTGAAGGCTCTCCAAACGCTGAGTTGATGTTCATTGGTGAAGGCCCCGGCGCCCAGGAAGATGCCCAGGGACGTCCCTTCGTTGGCCCAGCAGGGCAGGTGCTGAACCAACTGTTGGCCTCCATTGGACTGAAGCGGGAGGACGTGTATATAGCCAACATGGTGAAGCACCGTCCGCCTGATAACCGTGACCCATTCCCTGGTGAGATTCAAGCCTGCGCAAAGTACCTGGAAGAGCAGATAAAGCTCATCAATCCAAAGGTGGTCATCCCTCTGGGACGTCACGCCCTGGCAAAGTGGTTCCCCAAGGACACCATCAGCAAGGTGCATGGCCGTCCTCGCCGCGTGGGGGAGCTTACGCTCTTTCCGCAATACCACCCGGCTGCGGCCCTTCACAATCCCGCCATCCGGCCGGCCCTTGAGCATGATTTCCAGGAGATGGGCAAGCTTTTGCGCCAGGAAGACATCCCTGCGGAGCCTGAGACCCCTGAGGAGTCAGGCGGGCAACAGCTTTCTATGTTTTAGACTAACCAGCAGACGCTACGTTTATGCATATTTCACAAGCACTTTGCGATAATGAAACGGAACTATCACTCTCCCCCGCCAACAGCGGTCCGCGACATGAAGGGGTGAGGAGGGTAGTGGGACGGATGTGGGGTGGGAATGGCTACTGACCAAGGTTCTTCTTCACGTAACGCTCAGCCAACGCCGGAACTGCGGGTTATACCCCTTGGCGGTTTGGGTGAG
>JAQBVZ010000019.1 GCA_027625205.1 Chloroflexota bacterium | reverse complement strand
CGGGTGAACTCCTGTCGCATCTCGCCGGCCTTGCGCTTGACCACGGGGTAGCCGAGGGTGGCCATGCGGCCAAAGAGCGTCAGGTCAATGGTGTAGGAGACCTCGGACTCGCTATCGGAGACCGGCTCCACCTCCAACTCCACCCTGTTAAGCTTGAGCCGCGTGCCTTTGCGGTCGTCGCCACCGCCTGCCATGACAATGCGACGCTCCGGCGTGACCTCCTGAAGGCTCACGTCCATGTCCATGGCCACCTTGAACGGCCCCACGCTCTGTTTCACGTGGGCTCGGTAGGTGGTGTCGTCAATGGCCTCAATGCTTTCGCAACCTGGCAGGCATGACGCCAGGCGGGGGAGGTCCCACAGGAGTTCCCATACCTTGCTGTTAGACGCCTGCACGCGAAACGTGTCCGACAGTTCCATTACAGGGACGCCTCTTTGACTAGCGCTGCGGCAGCCTGGACCGATTTGAGGATGTTGGCGTAGCCCGTGCAGCGGCAGATGTTGCCACCCAGGTAGTCGACAATTTCCTCTTTCGATGGCTCCGGGTTCTCCTCAAGCAGCGCCACCGTTAGTAGGAGCATGCCCGGCGTGCAGTAGCCGCATTGGAGGCCAAAGTTCTCCACAAATGCACGTTGGACGGGGTGTAGGTTCTCGCCCTCAGCCAAACCCTCGACGGTGGTGATGGACTTGCCCTGCGTCTGGGAGGCCAGCATGATGCAGGCGCTGATAGGCTTGCCGTCCAGCAGCACGGTGCATGCGCCGCAGACGCCTGAGTGACAGTAGCCCTTAGTGCCCTTGAGGTTGAAGTCGTCTCGCAGGACGTCCAACAGGGTGTGATGGGGCGCTATCTCCCGACGCTCCGTTTTACCGTTTAGTGTTAACTCAAGCTGCATACGGTCGTATTTCTCCTAGTCTTTTGGTGGTGGATGTGATTCTTCCCACCCACCCCGAACGTTATTAAGACAATACCTAGGGGGACACCCCTCACACTCCCCAGCAAAGGGTTACGCCCTCTGCACTCCCTTTATGCCCCCGTTGCTTCCAGCCCTGCGAGGACGGTCTCCGGCGTCAGTGGCACCTCATGAAAGAGAACTCCCGTGGCGTCGTAGACTGCGTTGATGATAGCCGCAGGCACCATGACGCCGCCCATTTCACCGACACCATTCGCGCCATACGGCCCTTGATCATAGGGGAACTCCAGCAGGTCAACGTGGAACTCAGGCATGGTGTGCAAGGTGGGCAGCGGGTAGTCCATGAGTGTGGTGGTCATAAGCTGACCGCCGTCACCCCAGACGAGGCGCTCAAACAGCGACGGGCCGAGGTCAAAGGTCACGCCGCCCTCAAGCTGCGCCTTGGTCTGCTCAGGGTTCACCGCTTTGCCAACGTTGGCCGCAGCGGCTATGCGCAGCACCCGTATCTCGCCCGTCTCCCGTGATACCTCAACCTCTGCGCCCACGGAACCAAAGGTCCAGAAGGTGGACGCGATTGGGTATTCCTTACCTGATTCGTCAGTGTAGACGCCGCCTACCCAGCACTCGCCCTTTGCCAACAACGAGCCGCCCCTGTGCCGTGCGATGTCCACAAACGACACGCTTCTGCCAGAGGAGCCCGCCACTGCAACGCCCGCCGCTGATAGCTCAAGCCTGACCTCGTCCTCCTCCAGCAGGTCTGACGCCGTGGAGAGGAGTTCAGCCCTGAGCTTCGTACCGGCGTCCAGCACGGCGTTTCCCGTGTGGAACGTGGCACGGCTGGCCGTGGTCCCGTGGTCCTGAGGCACCAACGCTGTGTCACTGTGAAGGATACGCACCGATTCAATGGGCACGCCAACAGCCTCAGCCCCTATAGCAGCGGCCATAGTGTCGACACCCTGGCCCATGTTCACGGTGCCAATGCGTATCTCAAAGAGGCCGTCTTCCTGCAATTCCACCCCCGCCTCGGTAGCCAGCGTGGGCTCAGACGGCGTGATGGTGTACTTGATGCTGCACGAGAAACCGCGACCCCGAATCGTTCCGTTGGATGCCACTGCCTCACCCTTCAATTGCGGCCCCAGTGACGATGACACTTTCTCCAGGCAGTCCTTGGCATGGACTGAGCGCAGGAGGTCACCTGTTACATGGACGTCCCCCTCCACCAGGAGGTTCTTCATTCGCAACTCTATGGGGTCCAGGCCCAGTTCATTGGCTATGCGGTCAAGCTGCGTTTCATAGGCCATGGTGTGCTGCGTGGTTGGCAGACCACGATACGGCGCGGAGGGTGGCTTGTTGGTGTAAACAGCGTCACACTCCACCAAAACGTGGGGTATGCGGTACGGCCCCGTGGCCACCTTCAACGTGTTGTTTGCGCTACGGGCGCCGCTGATGGAATACGCGCCCACGTCCACGGCAAAACGATGGTGCCGCGCGACGATGGTGCCGTCACTCTTCACACCCGTCCTCACGGTGCAGGTCAACGCGGGGCGGATAAACGTCTGGAAGGTCTCCTCCTGAGTGAGGAGAAGACGGACAGGACGGCCCGCCAGCTTGGCGGCGGCAACCACGACAGCCTCCAGCCTATCCCTGCTCTTGCTGCCAAACCCGCCGCCCACGTAGGGGACAATCACCCTGGCAGGCTTGTTGAACATACGCTGCAATTCACCACGCAGGGGGAACGGCGACTGGCAATTGGTCCAGACCGTTATCTCGTCGTCACCCACGCTGGCAATGCAGCCGTGGAGCTCCAACGCGCAGTGCTGCACCGCAGGAGCGGAGTAGGAATCTTCAAAGATGTGGTCCGCCTCTCGGAACCCCTGCTCAATGTCACCCTTGGCAAGGGTAGAGTGGTGGCAGATGTTGGTGCCTTCCACGGGTCGCAGTTCAGGGGCTATTGGCTTGAACACCTCGTGCACCTGAATCGCGCCCTTGGCCATTGCCGCATCGATGTCCATGACGGAGGCTAGCTCGTCATACTCAACGTCAATCAGTTCCAGCGCGTCCTCTGCGGTCTCCTCATCTTCAGCCACCACCACAGCGACAATGTCACCTTCATGGCGCACCTTGTCGATAGCGACGATGGGCACGTCGCGGTAAACGTAGCCGTAGTAGGGGTCGATGGTGCTGTCAGCCAATACCTCGTCACGAGTCAGCACGCAGACCACACCTGGCAGCGCCCGTGCCGCCGACGCGTCGATAGAAACGATACGCGCATGGGGGAAAGGACTCCGCAGCACCTTGGCATGTGCCATCCCCGGCATATCCATGTCAGCAAGGTACAAGGGCTCTCCTCTGACCTTGCGCTCCGCCTCCAGCGACGGCCTGGAGACGCCAACGACCTTTAGTTCGCTCGCTCTATCGCGCAACGTAACGCCCTTTCAACCAGCACTTTGATAATCCGTCGTTTGTACCAGACGGAGCCCCGCAGGTCCTCCACCGGGTCCGCCTCCTCTGACGCTCGCACAGCCGCCTGAGCAATCAACGCATCGCTGGGGCGCTCTCCTTTGAGCGTGTCGTTCGCTTTATGCGCCAACATAGGCACACCGCCTACCGCACCCATGACGATACGCACATCCGCAAGCGCGCGCGTAGACGCATCCACCGTCACCAGCGCCGAAACGTTGGCAACCGGCTTGTTCTCTGGCGAGCCCATGGTGAATTTCACGTGGCACCCGCCCGAACCAGGCACAGGCGTGGGCACAGATAGGTGGGTCAGCACCTCGCCTTGCTCTCGCGCCGTCTCATAAGGGCCAAGAAAGAACTCCTCCAGAGGCACGTCACGGCTACCCTGAGAGCCTGCAATTGTGGCCGTTGCGTTCATGGCGAGGAGGGCTGGCGGTAGATCGGTCTGGGGTTCTCCAAAGCACACGGACCCGCCAACGGTGGCGGCGTTCCGCACTCTGACGCCTGCCACCTGCGATGCAGCCTCCGCCAGCAGGTGATGCGTGCCGCGTACTATGGCGTCGCGTTCTATGGCTCGGATAGGCGTCAGCGCGCCGATGCGCAGTCCACCGCCATTCTGTTCCACGCCCGTCAGCCCCGGCAGGCCGCCAAGGTCCACGACCAATTCCGGGCGCAACATTCGCTTCTGAAGCAGCAGCACCGTGGCGGTGCCGCCCGCAATAGCAAGGGCGTCGTCACCATGGGCCTCCAGAAGGCCAACGGCTTCAGCCACGGTGGAAGGGCGGACGTAATCAAACCTGGTCATGCTAACGTTGCTCCCTGGCCTCGGACCTGCTACTAAAAGCTAGCTCATGCGTTGAATGACCTGCTCTGAGAACCGTTGCAGGTACTCCTTGCGGGCCTCAAGCCCCTTGGGGAGGTTGTATATCGTGGTAACCACCGTGTCCACGCCCGCCTCATCCCGCAGTGCGGTGAACTGCTCAAGGCAATCGTCGGCGCTGCCGGCCACCGCCCAATCTGATATCTCACTGTCAGAAGAGATATGTATTTGGACCATGCTCTCCTCCTGCATATTCCACGTGCTGTAGGTACGATAGGACGACTCTGCGGCCTCCCGCGCCTCCTTCAACGCCTGTTCCTTGTTGGCAGCAAGGCTAATTCCCCTGCTGAGGGCCACCGTCCCGCGGCCCTCTCGTCTCAAGGCGGCTCGCTCATCGGCACAAATTTGCGCCAGCGCTTTCACGTCTTCATAACCAACCTGGGGCGCGACGTAGATGGCGTCAGCAAGCCGCGCCGCCCTGCGGGCCGCGCCAGCACTCTGACATGCCAACCATATGGGCGGGTGGGGCTGTTGTACTGATGTAAAGCCCATCTGGGCCTCGTGGATGGTCCAGTACTTCCCTTCATAGTCCACCTCTTCACCGGTCCACAATCGCTTCATGATCTCTATGGACTCCGTCAGCCGGGGCACCCTGTCTTTACGTGTGGCGCCCACCGCCTCCAACTCCGTCTCCCTATAGCCATTACCCACACCTAGGATGAAACGTCCGTTGGAGATGTGGTCCAGGGTCACCGTAGACTCCGCAACCTGCAGCGGGTTATGCAGCGGCAGGAGCAAGATGCCTGTTAACAGCTTCATGTCTCCCGTCTCAGGGGCCAGGCGGGCCAGAGTCGTAAAAGTGTCAGGCCATACCGTGGGGTAGGAGGCCCAGTGCTGTGGAACGGAGATCAGGGAGAAGCCGACGTCCCGGGCCACGTGGCATATCTCAACCGCCTCCTCTATTTGCTCATGAAAGGGCTTGGAGCGGTCAGACATGAAGGAACGAAGGTAGAGGCCAAACTCCATGGATGCTCCTGAGGCGTTAGGGTGAGAGCGTCGCCGAGTTTACCATATGCACGTAGCTAGTCATTGTGCAGATGAAGCAGCGCGGCGGATGATTAGATACCCGCCAATGAGGATGACCGCGTCCACCACCGCCAGGAGCACCAGCGCTCCCACTATCGTGAGGCTGGTGACCATGGCAAGGGCCAATATGACTACTGCAACAATCAGCAGCGACGCGAAGATAGCGAAGCCTATGGCGGTCATGTCCTGCATTGTTGTCTCACGAGGTGGTGCTATCCGGTCCGCCGTAGTATAGCGCGATACGCTAAGGGAAAACCGGAACGTTTAGACTCCGATGCGATGACTAGGTATTTACTCGGTTGACTATGCCATCACAGAGACGCAGAATCCAATACGTGTCTCAGATGAGCTGCAACCTCTGGAGGTGACCGATGGTGAGCGCCAATGGGGAGCCGCCGCCTGACGACTCCCAAGCAACTGACACGTCCGACGACCAGAAACCTTCCAGCAAGAACCCGTCACTGGGAAATTGGTGGGCTGAGCAAAAAGCAGCTGGCGCCAGGGACTGGCAAAGGCTCCGTGAATGGTGGGGTAAGAAAACAACCATCGACTTCGAGCCCAACCATCCACCAGAGCATCAGGCGACCGCTGAACCTAAGAAACCGACCACCAACGCCGAACCCAGCCGTCCGCCCAAGCAGCAAGTAGCTGTCGAGCCGGAGAAGTCCACGTCCAGTCGAGTTGAAGCTACTGCTCGTCTTGCAGTTTGGGCTCCCACCGCAGTTGTACTGGCCGTGATCGGGGCTTTTCTTACTACGGCGATTCTGCTATGGATTTATTACTACATTCACTCTGCTGGCTCGGTTGATATCTATCGAATTGTCGCTGCTATAGCAATGGCTGCAACATTCGGGCTTTTGATGTTTTGGTTTGCGTCTACCCCGAACGCTCCCGCCACCTCCAAACGATTCTGGTTTCTGCTCCGCATCCAAATCGTAATCCTTGGCACGCTGGCCCTAATTAGCAGCATAATCGTTGGCCTGATGATGATTGGGGTCATAGACAAATTCGACTCCGATATCTCGCTTGTCCAAACCAACATAATCTAGTTCTCTGGTCGCACGTACACCCCTTCCTTGACCGTCACATCGCCTAGGTGTACGATGGCTATACCCCTCCCACGGGGGTTGGGTGACAAGCCCTCTGGCCACGCACCCTGAGCCATGACTAAGGAGTCCTAAAGATGTTGCCAAACACCAAAAAAGAGGCGTTGAAACGCCTGAATTACCTCTCCGGACACCTGGAGGGCATCAAACGCATGGTAGAGGCCGACACCTACTGCGTGGACGTGCTCCAGCAGACCCACGCCGTCAGGAAGGGAATCGAAAAGCTGGAGACGTTGATGCTGGACGGCCACCTGCGCTCCTGTGTGGTGGAAGGCATTAAAGAAGGGCGCGACGACGAGGTACTGGGCGAGTTGCTGGCCCTCTATGGCGTCGCCAACAGGTAAAGCCATGCAAGTCATCACTACAGCAAACCTCACATGCCCTGAATGCAGCCACGTCCAAAGGGCGGAGATGCCTGAAAACGCGTGCGTTCACTTCTTTGAATGTGACAACTGCCATGCGCTGCTCAAACCGCTGGAAGGGCATTGTTGCGTGTTCTGCTCCTACGCGGACACCCTCTGCCCAATAGAGCAAGTGGAACAGGAAATCTAGCGAGGCACAGCCATGAAAGAATCGCAGACAGCCACAGCAGATGTAGAGCAAAAAGAGAAGCGCATAACCCTTCGCATTGAGGGCATGACGTGCGCCGCCTGCGTACACACCGTGCAAGGTGCGCTGGAGCACGTGCCAGGTGTGGACCTGGCCACGGTGAACCTCGCCACAGAGACGGCTGACATCGCCTACGACCTTGACGAGACTGGCGTGCAGAAGCTTGTGCAGGCGGTGCGCTCAGTTGGCTATGGCGCGGGCACGGACCAGGTGAGCTTGGTGGTGCCTGACCTTGGCGACGCTGGAGGCGCAAAGTCCATTGAGCAACGGCTGGTTGCATTGGACGGCGTGGTGAGCGCAGCAGTCAACGCCGCGACAGGGCAAGTGACGGTGGACTTTGTACGGGACGCAGTCAGCCTGGAGGCCATGACCCAGGTGGTGGAAGCCGCTGGTTACACGGTTGAAGCCATCCAGAGCGCTGATGAAATGTCCGCAGACCTTGAGCGGCTATCCCGTACCCAAGAGATACGTAGGCTCAGGACCAAGTTCACGGTCAGCCTTGCCGGTTCCGTGGCCATCATGGTGATGATGTTCACGCCTGGCATTGAAGAGGCTCTCAGTGCATTTGGCGTAAACCTGATAGCCATGACAATAGCAACGCCTGTCCAGTTCTGGGCAGGCAAGCAGTTCTACAACGGCGCGTGGGGGGCTCTCAAGCACCGCACCTCCAACATGAACTCACTCATCGCGCTGGGTACGTCGGTGGCGTACGCTTACAGCGTCGTCATCACATTTTTCGGCGACCTCTTCCCGCAGGCCACCGGCACCTACTTTGACACCTCAGCCACCATTATTGCGCTGATACTCTTTGGCCGGTTCCTGGAGGCGCGGGCCAAGGGGCAGGCCTCAGAGGCCATCCGCTCCCTCATGGGGCTGACGCCCCGGACGGCACGCGTGGTGCGTGACGGTGAGGATATTGATATCCCGTTGGAGGACGTGGTTGCTGGTGACGTGATTATCGTCAGGCCGGGAGAGCGCGTCCCCGTGGACGGACAGGTCAACGACGGCTACTCGACTGTGGATGAAAGCATGCTCACCGGTGAGAGCATCCCCGTGGAAAAGGGCCCGGAGGCGCAGGTCTACGGCGGTACCGTAAACGCGGCGGGGAGCTTCACCTTCACGGCAACCAAAGTGGGCAAGGAAACGGCGCTGGCTCAAATCATCAAGCTTGTGCAGAAGGCGCAGGGCTCCAAAGCGCCCATCCAACGCCTGGCTGACACGGTGGCGTCATACTTCGTCCCGGTAGTGCTTGGCATAGCAGCCCTCACGTTTGCCGTGTGGATGTTCTTCGGCCCGGAGCCGTCGTACCAGTTCGCGCTGCTGAACGTCATAGCCGTGCTGATCATCGCCTGCCCGTGTGCCTTGGGTCTCGCCACGCCTACGGCCATCATGGTGGGCACCGGCAAGGGAGCTGAGCACGGCGTGTTGGTGCGGGACGCCGGTGCGTTGGAGACGGCCCACAAGCTCCAGGTGGTGGTGCTTGACAAGACGGGCACCCTCACCCGTGGTGTGCCTCGGCTGACGGACATCATCACGCTGAACGATGCGTCGGAAGAGGATGTGCTCCGGCTGGCTGCATCGGTTGAACGCGCCAGTGAGCACCCTGTCGCCAGTGCAATTGTGGAGGGCGCAAAGGAGCGCGGTATTGATCCTCAGCCCACAGAGGGCTTCCAGTCTGCACCGGGGCTGGGCGTGCGAGCCCAGGTAGCTGGTGAGTGGGTGGCAGTTGGCAGCATGCGGCTGGTGGAGCAGGCAGGGCTTGCCATAGAGAGCGTTCAGTCGAAAGCCACAAAGCTGGCGGAGGCAGGCAAGACGCCCATGGCGGTCATCCGTGGACAGCAGATCATTGGTCTGCTGGGAGTGGCAGACACCCTGCGGCCAGAGTCTGCTGAGGCGGTGGCGCAACTCCAGCGCATGGGCATTGAGGTTGTGATGCTGACGGGCGACACCAAGGCCACGGCGGCAGCCATTGCGAGCGAGGTGGGCATCACCAACATACTT
>JAQBVZ010000018.1 GCA_027625205.1 Chloroflexota bacterium | reverse complement strand
CTCCTCATTGGTTGAGTCATTCGCGTCCAGCACCCGACGGGGCGGGTCTATGGTGTAGAAGAACACGGGCTTGCCCCAACGCTCATAGATAGGGTCCACCTTCTCGATAAATAGGGTCTCGTAGGCTTCACGCCATTCGTCGGCGGATGCCGTTGGAGGTAGGTCTGGCATACCGGTGTCAAAGGTTGTCACGCCCAAAAAGTCCACTTGGGACTGGAACGTGAACTCCCTAATGCCGCCGCTGACCAGGAGCTTGCCGCTGTAGATGTCTCTGGCCTTTCCTATGAGCTCTGTTATACGCTGGTCGAATTCCTGAAAATACTCGTCAGATGGGTAGGCGTCATGCTGAGCAAAGACGTGGATTACGTAGCCGGGTAGCATTATCAGTTCTGCACCCATCTCCTCTGCCAGAACTGCATGCCACAGACAGAGCTTTTCAGCTTCACCCAGCCACGCATCCCACCATTCTGCTGACTTCTGGCCGTTCAAGGCGTCAATGCCACCTGTGGACATCTCCAGGTTGAACTGAAGGGCCATGAATACATCCAGGCCTGCCTCCCGCGCCATGGACGCCTGGGCCATGAGGTCCTCCCGTGATGGAGGGCTTGCGGACAGCACTCCACGGGACTCCACTACCGGCAGCGGGTTGATGGAGCCGTAGTTCCATACGGAGGAAATGGCCACCAGGCTCCCGTTATGCCGCTCTATACTCGCAAATGTGGTTGGAGATAGCTCAAGGAACGGCGGACTCAAGAAGTCTGGGGTGTAGAATCCTGCGATATATTCGGACCTGTCGCCGCCTCCCGCCAATGGCGAGCTGGACCAGGCTACCACCCAATCGTTTACCTTCTGGTCTGCAAAGGCAACATCCACTGCCATCTGGGGGCCTATGCCCATGCCGTCAGCCTCAAACCAGTAGGCGTAATTCCCGGGACCGACCAGGCGCACCGTGACCTCCAGCGCCCAAGGGTTTCCATTCATGCGCTGCATAACCACCGGCCCAGACAGGTCAGCGTTGTCTATGCGCAGGCGTACTTCCGTGTCTCTTGGAGTGGTTGATGGCACGCTCACCCTGAAAGTGACATCGGTTGCCTGACCTACCGTGTCGTAGGGCAAAGGCGCGGCAAACAGCCAGCGCTCTACGGTGTCCTCTACCACAATGTCACTGTTGGGAAGAGTCACAGACCTGGAGGCGCCTTCCTCCAGACCCAAGGAGCCGTCGCCGCCCCAGATGTCGTCCCCCAGGACATAATAGTAGCTCATCACATCCCCAGGGAATCCGTGGGTGATGAAGGTCCACTCAGTGGGGCGACTCTTGAACATGCGATGAGAAGGTCCGTCCCTCTAATAGATGGGCGCCCCCTGCGTGGTGTTGGGAGGCACCTGCACTTTGAACGTGTCCTGCGCTGCACCAATGTTGCGCCAACTCTTCACTTCCTCATACCGTGTCTCAGCAGAGCCGCTAACCACCATTGTCCGGTACACCGTGCTTCCTGTGTCCCGCTTGTCCACTCCATGGGTAAAGGAGCCGCTGGTGTAGAAGTACTGGATGTAAGCATTCTCCGGTAGTTCCACCGTGGCTCTGGCGTGGTTTGGCCTAATACGTTCCATTTGGAGGAAGTAGAAATTGTCCCCCTTGAGGGGGCGGTTGTAACCGCTGGCCCTGGCACCCAGTTGAAATACGCTGCCCACCACAGAGATGCCCAGCTCTTCCGGCGTCTCGTCCGGCAAGGCCACATCAAAGGTCACCGGCACCATCTGTACCGGCCTGACTTCAAGATGGACGGAAGCGTCCCCTGACTCAGGGACGTTTGTGAGGGCGGCGACTGGCGTGTAGCCCCCAAGGTTGGTGTAGACCGTAACCCGTTGTTCACCCGCCGCAATGCCGTTGATAGTGAAATTTCCGCCATAATCTGTTGCCGTGTGGATGCCCCCGACAGTCACATTGGCGTCCATGAGAGGCCTACCCGTAGAAGCGTCAATGACGGTGCCCGTCAGCCTCCCTGTGGATGCTGGGGCTCGATGGTCATTCCATGTCTCGATGACATCCATCACTCCCGTCACGCCCGGCGTCACGAGAAGGAACCGGGTGTCGATTTCTACCGTTTCCCCGTGGGCCTCGAGGCTGGTGGTGAATTCGCCCCACTCTTGCTGGTCCCAGCGGTCGTAGATGTATTGCACCAGCGCGCCCTCCTCCACGGAGGCCGCCCCTGACCAGATGCCGTTCCCTTCATTGTTGAGCGCCACGCGTTGCTCTGGGCTCCATGACCAGTCCATGAAGGGCCTGATCATGAAGTACACCACCTCATCAGCAGGGGTGTTCTCCGGGACGCGGACACGCACGGCTATCTCCCGCGTGGGTAGAGGCGCTGACTGAGGGAAGGGGGTCGCGGTTGGCGTGCTCGTTGGTCCGGGCGATGCGACACCCGTTGGCGTTGCTGTCGGTGTGGCGCCCTCAACGGGTGTGGAGGCGCTGTTGCAGGCAGCCAAGAGCATGATGCCCAAGGTTGCCAGCGTAATGACTTTGAGAGGAGGGAAGAGCTTGAAGAGAGGGTTCATTTGTTATGTCCTTACGTTAGCGTTTGGCCGCCGTCCACGGTGAGCACCTGGCCTGTGATCATACGAGATGCAGGTGATGCCAGGAACAGCACAGCGTTGGCTAGGCCATCAGGCTGGGAGAGGGTCTTGAGGGCCTGACGGCTGAGCATGTAGGCCATGACGCCCTCAGCACGTTCTAGGTTCCTCATGGTGCGTGGGGTTTGCACCCAGCCAGGCCGCACGCAGTTCACGCGGATGTTCTTCACGCCAACGTCCACCGCCAATCCGCGGGTGTAGCCTTCCACTGCGGCCTTGCCAGCGCTGTGAGAGAGACCCATGCCGTGCAAGGGGCTGTAGTCAGGCAGATTGCCCTTGGTTGCCGCCACCGACGATGTGTTGACGATTGTGCCGCCGCCTGCCGCCTCCATGTGTGGAACCGCGTACTTACACATGAAGTATGTCCCGTGAACGGAAGTGCGCACAGCGTTGTCGAAAGACTCAGTCACCTCAGCGTAGGCTCCACCCAGGGTGAGGGAGCCCGCCGCGTTGTAGTTGTAGAGGATGTCGATCCGCCCAAAGCGCGCCGCCACCGCGTTGATGAAAGCCTCCACTGCCGCCTCATCCTTCACGTCCAGGGCCGTTGCCATGGCCTCGCCACCGGCAGCCTGGATGTCCGCGACGATGGGGTCGGCCTTCCCCGGCGTGAGTGATGCGATCGCGACCTTTGCACCATCTTTGGCAAAGAGCCTTGCTGCGGCTTCACCTATGCCTGAGCTTCCTCCTGAGACGATGGCGACTTTCCCGTCGAGTTGTGGCATGAACCCATCTCCTCAAGTTGTTATATAGCAGTCATTCTGGCGTCTACCGTAAATGGTTGGTCATGGATGCATGGGGCGTTTCATGGCGTTGGGTCACGTCCCATCCCCCAGCCCGTCCTTGATGCGCTGTGCCAGACCTTTGCTCATGCCAGGCACAGACAGCAACTCATCTATGGATGCCTCTTTGATCCCCTGAACGCTGCCAAACTTGGTGAGCAGCATCCGCCGTCGCTTGGGGCCAACCCCCTCGACAGAGTCCAACGCTGACCTTGTCGCTGCCTTGCTCCGGCGTTGACGGTGGTAGGTGATGGCAAACCGGTGGGCCTCGTCTCGCACCCGCTGGATGAGGTAGAGCCCCTGGGAATTGCGAGGCAGCAGCGTGGGCTCCGGTACGTGAGGGAGGTAGACCTCTTCATATTGCTTGGCGACGCTGGCCAGCGGGACGTCCGTGATGCCAAGTTCAAGAAACACCTGTTGCACCGCCGAGAGGTGTCCTTTGCCACCGTCGATCAGCACCAACCCCGGCACAAGCCCCCACGACTCTTGCTTACTGACAGGCTCGCCAGCGGTGCGCTCCTCAGGTGCCAATGCGCCGGTCTTGGCATAGCGGCGCTTGCGGTACTTCACGTTAGTTACACCCAGCATCAGCGCGTCATGCTCCTGCCGAGTCATGATTGGTGACTCATCCGCGGTCTGCTGCGGCAGGCCCTCTGGGTACTCCTGACGCAACTCAGCCAGGCGCTTAAAACGCCGACGCAGCATCTCCTGCATAGAGGAGTAGTCGTCAATCCCGTCCACGTCCTTTATCTGAAAACGGCGGTAGTGGGCTGTTTTGGGACGTCCATCTTCAAAGACCACCATGCTGCCAACTGAGTTGGTGCCCTGAGTGTTGGAAATGTCATAACACTCAATGCGGTTGGGAATCTCCGGCAGACTCAGGGCCTCCTGAATTTCTGTCAGCGCTTGCAGTACTTTGTCCGACTCCGACAGCCACTTGATGCGGCGCTGGTTGAGCCCCTGATTCGCGTTCTCTGAGACCATCGCCATCAACTTGCGCTTGTCGCCACGCTGCGGCACCTGGAGAGATACGCGGCCTCCCCGTTTCGTGGCGAGCCAATCCTCCATAAGCTCTGCGTTCTCAATGGGGTGTTGCAGTAATACGGTAGGGGGTACGTAAGAGGCGGCGTCATAGAACTGCTGTATGAAGCCCTCCATCAACTTGGGCTCGTCGTCGTCCACGCCGCCCTCCACCATGAAGTGGTCCCGGCCCACCAGCTTGCCCCGGCGGATGTTGAACATCTCCACCCATACCTCGCCTTTATCGCTGGCCAGGGCGATAACGTCCATCTCCTCACCCTTGGCTAGCACGACCTTCTGCGCCTCCGACACCGATTCGATGGCCTTTACCTGATCACGCAGGACGGCGGCGCGCTCAAACTCCAGCCGTTCCGAGGCCTGGTGCATGCGGACCGTCAGCTCCCGCAGGACCTCCTCCGTGTCACCTTCCAGGAACATGATGACCTGGCGTATGACCTCCTGGTACTCCTCTCGGTCAACCACGCCGATGCAGGGCGCCACGCACCGGTGGATGTAGTACTCAAGGCAGGGGCGTTCATCCTTGCCGGTGATGACCTTTGTGCAGGAGCGGTAGGGGAAGAGCTTCTTGAGCAGGTCCATGGTCTTGCGGACGGAACTGGCGCTGGCAAAGGGGCCGAAGTACTTAGCGCCGTCCGCCAAGACGCGACGGGTGAAGTAGAGCTGGGGGTAGTCCTCATTTGGGTTGATTTTTATGTAAGGATAGGTTTTGTCATCCTTGAGCCGCACGTTGAAAAAGGGCTTATGGCGCTTGATGAGCGTGTTCTCAAGGAGCAGGGCCTCAGTGACTGTGTCGGTGACCATGTATTCAAAGTCAGCGATCTTGGTGACCATCCGCTGGACCTTGGCTTCCTTGCCGTAAGGCGTCTGGAAGTAAGAGCGTACGCGGTTGCGGAGGTTGGCTGCCTTGCCCACATACAGCACGTCTCCATTGGCGTCACGCATGATGTACACGCCAGGCTTTGTGGGGGTGGCTTTGAGGCGGTCCGCAAAACCGACGTGCTTGGGCTTGATGACCATGCGCCTATTGTAGCAGCGGCGTGCGGCACACATCTTCAGGTTTGCACAGGCAAAAGAAAGAGGCCCCTGAATGAGGGGCCTCTTTTAAGATGCTATTTAGCTTAGCTTACCAGCGGCTTCCGCCACCGCCGCTGCCGCCACGTGGTCGTTCCTCACGGGGCCTGGCTTCGTTGACGGTCAGGGTCCGACCGTCAAGGTCCTTCTCATTCAAGCCAGCGATTGCGCTCATGGCCTGTGCTTGGTCAGGCATCTCCACAAAGCCGAAGCCTTTGGACCGGTTGGTGTCGCGGTCCATGACGACGGTCGCGGACTCGACGTCACCGAAGGCTGCAAAAGCCTGATCCAAGTCAGCATTCTGGGTCTGGTACGAAAGGTTCCCTACATAGATACGCATTGGCACTCCTTGCCAAAACAAATTCCCGAGTACATGTTTGCAAGGGCGCCGATGCGGGGAAGGCTAGGCGAGCTAGAACCGCGAATCAGAAGCGACAGTGCAGAAGGTCTTCGGTGGCGTAAGTATACCATAGCGCTGGTACCGTTCTACTCAGTGACGCTGGCGCGCCTGATTGCTTCGTTAATGACCGCGAAATTGGCCGTATCAGCCAAAAGGGCTAGTCTGACTTCTGCTGCATCAGCCATGCCTGGTCTCGTGCCGGGCCGGTCAGCCATTCCTCGGTCTGCTCCTGGCGCTCCGGGCTGAAGTTGACGTTGAGGCCGTCTGCAAGCCGGGTCATGAAATTGAAGGTACAAGTGACGAGCAACACAGAGAGAATTTGCTCGTCACTCAAACCAACGTCGCGCAGCCGCTCAACATCCGCCTTTTCCATATCACCCGGAGCCCTGGTGAGCTTCGCAGCATAGTCCAGCATGGCCCCTGTCTCAGGGTCTAAGCCAGCCGTTTTGTAGTCGTGCATGATGTGGCTGGCCAACTCAGGGTCTTCAGAGTGCTGACGGAGGAACCCTCCGTGGGCCATCGTTCAATAGCGGCAGCGGTTGATGGCTGCTACTGTAGTGGAAATCGCCTCTTCCTGGACCCTAGTGAGGGTTGACCCCCCCAAAGGTGGTCTTACTATTCATCGCAGCCACGGCGTCCATGGCGCCCGGGAGGATGGACATCACCTGTATAACGGCGGCTTTACCAATGTTTTCTTCGCGTATCCAGGACATGACGTACTCCTCACTTCTACGTGTGTAGGCTTCTAGTCCATCACCGTTGAACGCTTGCGCGCGAATATGGGCAACATTGCGGTGCTGATGAACGCGACTCCCGCCGCACCGCCCCACGCCACCGTATATGAACCGCTTATGTCCACCAGCAGACCAAACAGTGGAGGTGACGATACCATTCCGATGCGCAGCACGGTGTTTACGGTGCCAAGGGCCGTCCCGCTGCGCTCAGCGCCTGCCACCTCTGCAACCACCACGGTGAAGAGGGAAATCCAGCCCATGGCTGTGGCCCCAAGGGCTATGACAATCAGTGTTAACAAGACAACCGGAGTCCCAACCGTGACAAACCCCGTGGCCGCCGCCGCGATACTTGCGGCAATCCCTAGGGCGGCGAGGGCCACCAGATGACGTCCGCCAAGGATAGCGTCACTGATTGCCCCCCAGGCCACGCGCCCAACGGAGCTTGCAAGTAAAACGATGCTGACCAGCCCGCCAGCGGCTACCGCTGACAGCTGTACTTCCTGCACCAAGAACAGAGACATGTGGCTGATGACCACAAACTGAAGTCCCATCAAAGCCGTGCCCCAGGCAGTGAGGGCAATAAGGCTCCTGTCCTTGAAGATAGCAAAGACATTTCCGCCCGCCGCAGCATGTCGCTCATGCTTGGTCTTCGGCTTCTCATGGTAGAACGTACCAAAGACCAGACTGGTCAGTATGACCATTGCCACTATGGCAAGCACCCCTAATCGCCAGCTATAAGCCGTGGCAATAGCTGGCAAGATGGCCGCCGCCACCACACCCGCCAGCATGGCGCCTCTCTGCTTTATGCCTATCCACAGCCCCCGGCTCCGTTGGGGAATCCAGTCCATGACAGCCTTTGATGTGGCTGGGTACAGGGGGCTGTTTGCCATACCGGCTAGAAAGGAGATGGCAAGGGCCATCCATAGGGCGGTGGCTGCGGAAAACCCAACAAAGAGGAAAGCAACCAATGCCAGTGCCCCTGTGACCACACGCCGTACCCCCCACCGGTCTGCCAGCAACCCGCCAGGAAGTCCCGTGAGCATAGAGCCCGCCATGACGGCAGAGGTGATGAGGCCTACCTGGGCACGACTGAGGTCCCAGTCAGCTTGGATGAAGGGATAGAGGACAGGCACACCCTGGACAATCCACCCAGGGCCTGCTTGGGCGAGGGTCGCTAACGCGACAATTACCCATGCGGAGGGTGCGGCTTTTATGAGGGTGGCAGGCGTGGTCAAGTGGTGGGCCATAGCGACAGCTATTGTAGGGGAGGGAGAATCCTCTACGCCAGACGGCCAGCCAGTGCCTAGTCTCGGATTTCCGCCAGCACCTCACGGAAATGCTGGGAGGTGATACGGACGGAGTCAGCCTCACCAGACGCTGGCTCTGGCCCTACGCGGTCTAGAAACTCTCTGATGGCCAGCAACGCAGCCCGCCGGCACGCGGCCTCAATGTCTGCGCCCATCATGCCTTCAGACTCACGTGCAAGCTCATCAAGGTCAATGTCGTCCGCCATGGGCTTGTCCTTGGTGTGGATGGCGAACACCTCACGGCGTGCTGCCTCATCAGGCGGCGGGAGCACAAGGTGCATCTCAAGCCTGCCTGCGCGCAGCAGGGCGGCGTCTAATAAGTCCGGCCTGTTTGTGGCCGCCAGTACCACCACGCCTTTGAGCTCCTCAATGCCGTCCAATTCAGCTAGGAACTGGCTGATGACACGGTCCGTGACGGGAGAGTCGCTGCCGGAGCCCCGCTTGGGAGTCATGGCGTCAATCTCATCAAAAAAGAGAATGCATGGGCTGGCGAGCTTAGCCTTCTTGAAGGCTTCACGGACACCGCGCTCTGACTCACCGAACCACCGAGAGAGTAGTTCTGGCCCTTTAATCGAGATGAAATTGGCGTTGCTCTCTGTCGCGATGGCTTTGGCTAGCAGCGTTTTGCCTGTGCCTGGTGGGCCGGAGATGAGAATGCCCTTGGGCGGGTTGGTGTGGAGTTTATCAAATAGCTCTGGGTAGGTGAGGGGCCATTCAATGGCCTCCCTGAGCGTGCGCTTTATCTCATCCAGTCCGCCTATCTGGTCCCAGCGGACGTTGGGGATCTCCGTGAATACCTCACGAATAGCGGAGGGCTCCACCTCTTTCAGGGCCTCCATGAAGTGGTCCCCCCTCACTTCCAGCTGGGTCAGGACGTCGTACGGCACGTATTCAGCCTCCAAGGGTATCTGTGGCATCAGTCCCCGCAGCGTAATCATGGCGGCTTCACGGCACAGCGACGCCAGGTCAGCACCAACGAACCCATGGGTCAACTCAGCCAGGCGTTTCATGTCCACATCCTCGGTCAACGGCATGCCCCGGGTGTGAATCTCCATAATCTC
>JAQBVZ010000017.1 GCA_027625205.1 Chloroflexota bacterium | reverse complement strand
GCTGCGGCTGTTCCCCTGGTCCATGACGTGCGGTACCTGCTGGTCAAGCCGTACGTGAACGGGTTGCAGGTAAGTCCACTTGGCTACATTGTGCTTAACGACATAGAGATTGGCGAACGCTAGGGAGCATGATTACCGCGACGTTCAGTGCTACCATTGGGCGCCGTGAGAGGGCCTAACGCCATACAGCAGCCGCGCCGTATTTTCTACGGCTGGGTCATGGTGCTTGTCGCCATGGTTAGTGGAGCGTTCGCTACCGGCGTTGGCGTATGGGGCGTGAGCGTTTTTGTTCTGCCCATGGAGACGGACCTTGGCTGGTCCAGGACCGCCTTCTTCATGGCCCTCACCATCCCGTCACTCCTCACTGGCCTCACTGCCCCTTTCTTTGGCCCACTTTTTGATACCTCCTGGGGACCGCGCGCCATCATGGTGTCCGGCGCTTTTGCCATGGGCGGGTCACTTGTAGGTCTAAGGTTTGTAACAGAGCTGTGGCAGTTTTACCTGCTGTTCGGAGTAGTTGGTGCAGTGGCCAATGTTGGCCTTGGGCATTTTTTTGTGCAAGCGGTATTGCCCAAATGGTTCATACGCCGCAGGGGTATTGCACTTGGCGTGGCGGCCACGGGCGCGGGATTCGGCTCCTTGCTCTTTCCACTCACCATCCAGTGGCTTATTGACTTGGTTGGCTGGCGGGACGCCTGGCTTGTTGTGGGCATCACCGCCCTGATACTGGTGCTGCCCGGCGCGTTTCTTGTGAGGACCAGACCGGAGGACATGGGGCTGTTCCCTGACGGAGCAGAGGCGCCGCCCATGAGGGCAAACGGGGAACGGCGGCCGGCAATAGCGGAAGACCGGAGCTTTACAAGGTCAGAGGCCATGAAGACCCGGTCCTTCTGGCTTATCACTCTTGAATTTACCCTGTCGGGCATTGGGCTGATGGGGTTTCAGGCCAACTGGATACCTTACTTCCAGGGGCTAGGATTCACAGCTGCGGTAGGCTCGCTAGCCATCACCATGTATGGCGTATTCACCGTGGGCACCAGGCTAATTTGGGGGACCATGGCGGGGCGCTCTCCCGTCCGCTATATACTGGCCTTGGAGCTTTTCCTGGCCTCAGGCACCATAGTCCTGGGTATGTTCATTCAGAACACGGGAATGCTTTTCGCCTTCACCATCACCTACGGCATAGCCATAGGGGGCTACTTCATTCTCCAACCTCTTATCGTCGCCAACTACTTTGGCCGGCAGCATTTGGGCGCGGTCAATGGAGCTATGCGGCCCTTCATGACCGCATCCAACGCTCTTAGCCCCTTCATGGTCGCCTCGCTTTTTGACCTTACAGATTCGTACAGGCTATCGTTTATTGTGGTTATGTTCACATGGTTTTTTGTCGCCATCACCATCTTTTTGGCAAAGCCGCCCAAGGCTCGGAAACCTTCGACGGCGGAGCTAACTTCTGGAGGAAGCGTATGAAAGTAGGTATTTGTCTGCCACATTACGGTGGAGCCATGGAGCCGGACCGTATGCGGGAGTTTGCTGAGCGCGTTGAAGCGCTGGGGTTCGATTCGCTGTGGGTGACGGACCACGTTATCGTCCCGGCTGACTTGCAGATCGTGTACAAGGAGGGGATGCTGGACCCACTGGCAACCCTCAGCTTCCTGGCGGGCGTCACTAGCCGAGTGCAATTGGGTACCAGCGTCATCATCCTTCCGTACCGTCACCCCGTACACGTTGCCAAGTCCGTGGCCTCAGCGGATGCTCTCAGCGGCGGACGTGTGCTCTTTGGCGCAGCCGCTGGCTGGATGGAGGGTGAGTTTGCGACGCTGAACGCTGAATTTGTACGCCGCGGCGATGTCTCCGATGAGTCGTTGCGGCTCATCCGCGAACTGTGGACCAACCCGCGCCCTGACTTCCAGGGTGAGTTCTATACCGCAAAGGACGTGGTCTTCTCTCCTAGCACCGTGAGCGAGCCTCATCCGCCTATCTTAGTAGGCGGCCGCAGCCGCAGGGCCATGCGCCGCGCAGTGGAGTTGGGAGACGGCTGGCACCCCAATGTTCTTGCGCCGGATGAGCTTCGGGAGGCAACCGTCTATGTGAAGGAATTGTCGGACCGCAACGGTCGAGCAACGCCACCGTGGATATCCATGCGCTCACCTGTGTACTTTGACGCTACCTCTGGTGAGGGACGTACCTCCCTGTGGGGCTCAACTGCGCAGATAGTGAACGTCCTGAAACAGTATGAGGACGTAGGCGTGGAGCATATGGCCATCTCCTTTGCAGACTCTTCGCTTGACCAGATGCTGGAGCAGGTGGACCGGCTGGCGGATGAGGTCATGCCGAAGGTAGCTTCTTAGACGCATGGGTTGAACGTACGCGGGATATCAATGTAGTAGGGGCGCACAACGGTGCGCCCCTACTTATGACTGCGCAGTTGTCGAAACCTCAAGCTCACGTTGGTGTCGCTCTTCCTTCACCACCATGACCGCCAGCACGCCTAGCATCGTGAAGAGGAGGACAAACGCCCCCGGCACCCACATGATGAGGCCTCCCAGCTGTTGGTCGTTGATAGGCGATAGGCTGAACCGCGACGTCTGTGACTCGTAGAACTCGTACCACGGCGACGTCGCGAACACCAGGAACGCCCCCAACACGAAGTTGGGCACGGACGTGATAAAGACGTAGGGCACTCTGCCCAGGTATGGCAGGTTCCCTTTCATTGGAATGGGGTCAATGATGTTCCACCAGAAGAGGAATGCCGTGGCGCTGAACATCAGGTGCTCAAAGATATGGATGGCCTCGTTCCGCAGAGCCGCATCATAGAGCCCAGGGGTGTGCCATCCAAAGAAAGAGGCGGCGTAGACCAGCCACGCCACCAGGGGCAATGTGGCGGTCCGTAGCAGCCAGCGGACCACCGGGTCTTGCGCGATGGGTGCCACAATCAATTTGCGTAGCCTTCGTGGGACGCCTCGCAACGTGGGGATCATGGGTGCGCTCAAAAGTATGAGCGGCGGCACCGCCAGGATGAGCAGGAGATGCTGCACCATGTGAAAGGCAAACAGTTCGTCTGAGAGGGCGTCCAAGGGGCTGAGAAGCGCCAGGGCCACTAGGGCCATGCCGGTGTAAAAGAGAGCAGGGCGCCACCAGGGATGGAGCCGTCGTCGGCTGCCACTGCTGACCAGGAGTCCCCGTGTGTACAGGAGGGTTGCAAGGGTAATGCCTATGAGCGCACTGGGGTCAGCGGTCCAATGCGCCCACAGAGGCGCAACGGTGTGCTCAGTCCCCACATGTAGAAAAATCATCCGCCACCCCCGCCACCGGTCCCTGCTTGATCCACTTAGCGAGTGAGGTTGTCGAAGAGGGCCATCAGGGCAATCATGATGGCTATGGCTACGACAAAGCCGGCAGCGAATATGTAGAGGAACCGACGGTCATCATAGCGGAGTTGCATGTAGTAGCCCACCACCAAGGCGAACTTACCCATAGCCAGGAAGAGGATAATCCCCGTCATGGCGGCCGGAGTGATGGTCAAGAAGAACACGCCAACCTCAACAGCCGTCATTATCACCAGTATGACGGCTATCGTTATGTACTGACGTGGCCCTGGATGTGTCTTCTCATGGATGTTTGATGATTCCATGTGCTGTGCCTTTACCCTATTCCGTAGGCGCCAATCAGATAGATGACGCTAAAGATGACTATCCAAACAATGTCCACAAAGTGCCAGTATAAACCGGCAATCTCTACGTCCAAAACGGTCTTCTGCGTGACTTTACCCTTGAACGAGGCAACCACGAGCGAAGATAGCCACAGTACGCCCAAGGTAACGTGGGCGCCGTGGAACCCCGTGAGGACGTAGAAGGTGCTGCCGAACAGGTTCTCCCGCGGAGTAAGGCCCTCCTGCAGGAAGGCGTTGAATTCAAAAACCTGAAAGCCCAGGAACACTACGCCCAGGATGGACGTGGCAGTCAGCCACGTCCGGAATCCAGGAAGGTTGTTCCGCTCCAAAGCGGACAGGGCCATGACCATGGACAGGCTGCTCATCAGCAGCACAAAGGTGCTTAGGGACGTGAGGGGTATGTCCAGAAGGTTTTCAGCAATGACGAGTTCACAGGACTCACCACCGGGGAGGACCAACCCGCCCATCTCCGTACATTCGCGGGCGGTGAATTCAGGCTGATGGCCCGCAATCCAGATGCTTTGGAAAATAACCACGATGGCAAACAGTACCAGTACTGCGGGAATGATTTGCTTTACAACGCCCCGCCGAACAGCAATGAGTGTGAAGGCGAAGGCAACAATCCCCAACAGGATGAGGATTATGCTCAGCCCTCCTGTGGAGATGCCAATGGCGTCCTTGATAGCGTCATGGGACTCTTGGAGTTCCAGGATGCTGGAACCACTTCGGCCGCGGTACACCAGGAAGGTGGAGATAAGCGCGCCAAAGAACATGCAGTCAGAGCCTAGAAAGGCCCACATGAGCAGCTTCCGGTTGTTTAAGCCGGTGCTGGTCTGCTCCTCTATGGGTTGTACGTGTGCCAAACCTTACTCCTCACGCTGACGATTGCCCACTTCTTATTGGTGGGGCTCCTCATGGTTGGGTTCATTAACGGGCTCAAACGCCCAGCGGTACGTTGCGTATAGGGCCAGAAGTCCAAATACTGAAATTATAGTGAACCCCAGGATCTGGTGCCATTTCCATATGAGGAGTCCGCCCGCCAGCATGGTGATGCCCGCAGATAAGACCAAGGGCCAGTAGGACGGGTCCGGCATGTGGACGGCGTGACTGTCGTCGTCGTGGCCGTGGGCCTGCGCCGCTCCTACAGAGTGGTCCTTCTCCCATAGGGGATAGCGGCTTGTGATGGTAGGTATCTCAATGAAATTATAGTGGGGTGGCGGAGAACTGATGCTCCACTCAAGGGTTGCCGCTCCCCAGGGGTTGTCGCCCGCTGGCTCACCGCTGCGGAGAGAGCGGATAACGTTGACCATGAACACCAGGAATGACACCACAATGACGAATGAGCCAATAGTCATGAACATGTTCATGTTGTCCCAGCCCTGGTCAGCCCCGTACGTGTAGATGCGGCGAGGCATTCCCAGAACCCCCACTATGTGCATGGGGAAGAACGTCATGTTGAAGCCAATCAGCATAAGCCAGAAGTTCAGCTTCCCAAGACCCTCGTTGAGCATCCGTCCGGTCATCTTGGGGAACCAGTAGTAAATGCCAGCCATCAGGCCAAACAGGCTCCCGCCAAACAGGACGTAATGGAAGTGGGCCACAATGAAGTATGTGTCCTGCTGCTGCGTGTCCACCGGGACAATCGCGTGCATGACGCCACTCAACCCACCCAGCGTGAACATGGTGATGAACCCAATGGAGAAGAGTAGAGGCGTGTTGAATTGAATTGCGCCGCCCCAGAGCGTTCCGAGCCAGTTGAACACCTTGATGCCCGTGGGAAGGGCAATGAGCATGGTCGCAAAGCTAAATACGCCGTTGGCCCATGCTCCCATTCCCGTGGTGAACATGTGGTGGCTCCATACGCCAAAGCCCATGAACGCGATGGTCACGCCTGCGAACACCACTGCCGGGTAACCGAACAATGGTTTGCGAGTGAACGTGGGCAGGACGTCTGAAACGATTCCCATGGCCGGAAGAATCAGGATGTATACCTCAGGGTGACCAAACACCCAGAACAGATGCTGCCAGAGCAGTGGGTCTGCACCGGCTGCTGTGTTGTAGAAGTTGGTGCCCACCCACCGGTCAAACTGAAGTAACGTCAGCGCAATGGTAATGACCGGGAAGGCAAATATCAGCAAGAAGGAGATGATGAGTGTCATCCACGCAAACACCGGCATGCGCATCAACGTCATCCCCGGCGCCCGCAAGTTGATGATCGTGACCACAAAATTAAAGGCCGCCGCCATAGATGCTATGCCCAGTACCTGCAGGCCCAACACCCAATAGTCAACGCCGCTGGTTGGAGAGAACTCAAGGCTAGTGAGTGGTGTATACGCAAACCAGCCCATCGCAGGGGCGGACATGGTCAGGAAGCTGGCATGCATAAGGAGCGTCCCGAAAAGGAACATCCAGAAACTGAAGGCGTTGAGGCGAGGAAACGCCACGTCCCGCGCCCCTATCATGAGCGGAATCAGGTAGTTGAAGAAGGCTGCACCCATGGGCATGATGACCATGAAGATCATGGTGGTGCCGTGCATGGTGAACAGCTGGTTGTAGACCTCTGGGCTCACCAACGTTTGGTCTGAACTGGCGAGCTGGAGCCGCATGATGACGGCCTCTATCCCACCAATGAAGAACATGGTCAGCGCAGTCACGCCATACAGCAGCCCAATCCGCTTGTGGTCAACGGTGGTCAGCCAGCTCCACACGCCGGTTGGAGATACGGGACGTTTTAGAAGTTCTGTGTACGCTGCCATTACAAAGTCCTGTGCCCTTTAGCGCCGCTGCGCTTGCTTCCGCTGCCTAGCTTATCTGAGGCTATCCACAGCGGGAAGATGGTGTCTTGATCTATTCAAGAGTCATTCCGCGCAAGAATGCGCTGACGGCTCGTATTTCAGCGTCCGACATGTGCTGCGGGTTCTCAACCGGCAACGTGCCAAAGCTCGGCATGTGCAAGGTCCCAGGCTTCATCTGTTGCAGGTCTCTGATCCACTGCTGAAGGTTCTCATCTGTGTTGTCCACAATGCCTGCGCCTATTGTCCTGCGGTCACCCAGCAAGGTCAGGTCTGGGCCCAGCTTGCCTGCGGCCCCCGGCATACCGTAGATGGTGTGGCATGCCACACACCCCTTGGCTAGGAAGAGTGTTTGCCCGGCAGCGGCCAATTCACTGGCTGGGTCTGCCGGTGCAGTCTGAAGGGCCTCAGCCCATTCATTGAAGTCTCCCAGAGACTCCACCACGGCCCTGAACCGCATCTGCGCATGGGCCGTACCACAGAATTCAGCGCACTGTCCGTAAAAGGCGCCCACTTCCTGGGGCGTGAAGGTCTGCAACTCATTTACCGTGCCGGGAATCATGTCCGTCTTGCCAATGAGTTGTGGTATCCAAAAGCTGTGGATAACATCCACGGACTCCAGCGTCACGTAGATTTGCCTACCTATCGGAAGATGAACCTCATTGGCAGTGATAAGAGGGAGGCGTTCACCGGGATTATTGGGATCTTCCGGCCCCATCCCAGGATACTGCACCTCAAACCACCACTGATGACCTACAACGTTAATGTGGAGAGCGTCCTCATCAGGCGCCTTCGCACTTCCGGCCACCGCGATGAGGGCGGGCGCTCCAATAATAACCAGAATTGCCACTGGAAGTAGCGTCCAAATGATTTCCAGTTTGGTATTCCCGTGTGTCTGGGAGGCCACCCTGCCAGGGCGGTCCCGGAAGCGAAAAAGCGCGAATCCCAAGACACCAAAGACACCGACCATGACGATAGAAGCCATGACAATGACCAGAAGGTATAGGGTCTGGATACTCTGGGCGGTATCGGACTTGGGAGAGAACGTTGTCTGTGGGTTGGTGCAGGCTGAAAGCGCTGCTGCCAAGAGGAGCAAGAGGCCTGCCATCACGGGCCAGCGAAGAAATTTACGGTGTGTCATGTTGCGCTGCACTTTGCGGCCCGTCGATGGAGAAAGGCCCACGGTGACTTGTATTCTCTAAAACGATTGTTACGATTATCACATACCGGTTACTAGCGTCAAGGTAGTGCGGGTGCCGTCACTGACAGGTTAAAGACTCGGTAAGGACAGGAAACCGCTGTTCTGTAGTCCCTACGTAGCGATTCCAAGGAAACGCAGGCAGTTGGCCGAACTAATTGCTTCGCGCTCTTCTGCGGTTAAGTTCAGTGCATCGAACTCCTCTTGCGGTTTGGGGTCTCTGAACATGAAGGGGTAGTCTGACCCCACCACCACCTGACTGATGCCCACAGTGTCAATCAAGAATCGCAAGGCAGTCATGTTAAAGAAAATATCGTCGTAGTACACCATCTTGGCGTACTCGGAAGGCGGCTTGGGGAGGTGGTCTTTCATGGGCTTCATCTTGTTCCACGAGTTCTCCATCCGGGCCAGGAGCTGAGCGAAAACGCCGCCGCCGTGACTAAAGCACATGCGGAGATTGGGGCAGTCCTCCAGGACCTTCCCCGTAATGACAGACGCTATGGCCAGTGCGTTCTCAATGGGGAACCCAATGGCGTTTTCCAAAAGCCCAGGCCCAACAAAACGGTCACTAAAGGTGGGGCGCTGCCCGTGGACCAGTATGGAGAGACCCAAGGACTCAGCCTCCTTTAAAAAGGGCCGGAACTCATCATCTCCAAGGTTCTTCCCGTTGATGTTGGTCATAATCTCAACGCCCTGCAACCCAAGCTCCTTTATATAGGAGAGTTCTTTCGTGGCCAGCGCTGCGTCCTGCATGGGTACAGCGCCCAGGCCGTAAAAATGATCAGGCGCCTGGTCCATCATCCGGGCAATGACCTCGCTCAGGTAACGGCCCATGTCGCGGCCGTCCTCGACAGGCAACTGGTAGGCAAGCAACTCTGGCATGGGTGAAAGGACCTGCCGGTCTATGCCCTCCGCTGGCATCTCTTTGACGCGGCGGTCCACATCCCAGCACCGGTTCACCACCGTGCGGAAGTTGCGCCCTCCAATCATGACGTTGGCAGATCCCGGTTCAGTGTGGTTCATGTAGGGCCACTGGTTCCCTGACGCCCTGCTGCCGACAGGCGGGAACTCTTCCGGAACTATATGGGTGTGAACGTCAATAATCATGGAGGGCACCTCTAAAATGTGGGTGGTCTGACCTGCCGCGGGCATTATCGCCAAGGGCTGTCCGCATGTCTAGGAGACTGACCGCCACCGCATGGTGGGGGGCGTTGAGTTGTACTACTACCTTGCCATTGGACCGCGCTCCTTGTTTCTATGGCGTCACCATGCGGTAAATTCCTCGTAGTGGCCAGACACGGCCATCCTTGACACTCACAATAGGACTTCCCTATACTATGTTGGTTGCTTCGCTCCGGTATGGAGTTGAAGTCAAAAAGGCGTTTGCAACCATCACTTAGCGGAAACGGTTGTACGGCTGGCGCGATTAACTGCTATAAGGGCAGCG
>JAQBVZ010000016.1 GCA_027625205.1 Chloroflexota bacterium | reverse complement strand
CCCGCGGGAACTGTAGTTCACCACACGTTCAACTTCCAGGACACGGAAGGGGAACGCAATGTCGGTGCCTCCCACGGTAGTGGCCACCACGTGGTCCTTGGGGAGGAGCCGCCCGTCCAGGTCACCATCAAATAAAAAGGGAGGGTTGTCTGCACGGTCATAGCCGACGTAGGGGTTGGAGCCGTATGGACGTGAAAATCCTGTTTCTCTGGAGAGGACATCGCCCTCTGGAAAGGCGGCCTTGAAGTCAGCCCATGACGTGATGGTGGCGGTGATGTACGTGAGCTGATTGCCTGCCAACTCGCCCACAATCGCCTCTCCAGTGAGCTGCTGCCACCATGTCTCCGTCTGGCGGTCCCACATAATGAGGTCACTGTTGCGCAGGTTGCCGGAGACGCCAAAGGTGAACAGTTTGTCACCCAAGCGCCGGTCAAACACAAGGGCGGAATTGCACAGAGGACAGAAGGTGGCTGCTACGGGCACGCCGCCCACAGTGTCGTTGACTATCTCGTGGTACGTCATGATCTGAAGGGGGTAGGCCCTGGCCTGGCCGTTGATGTCCAGGGTAATGACCGGCTCCACGTCTGCCAGCCAGATGTCGGCCTTTCCAAACGTGGTGTACTTGGGGTTATCAACTGATGGAATGCTGTCTCTGCGGATGTTGGAGCTAATCTCGCGGAAAGGCACCGTGTGGCGGGAGAAGTCGGTCTCCCAGCCAGAGGTGGACACGCGTGACTGCCTCAGTTCTTGTTCATAATCAGGGTCAGGAGTGACGGGAGGCGCCAGTGGACCAGTGTCACCTGGCGAGTCAGTAGAGGAAGATGGGGTGGCAGTAGGGGAGCCGGAGATAGGGGTGGTACTTGGGGTCAGCGTTGGCGTGGCGGTTGCGGTGCAGGCTGCAGCCAGGAGCGCGGTAATAATCAGTGCGACAGGTTGTTTGAGTCCCAGCACATCCGCCTCCTCATCCACGTAGCTATCATTGAATCTGATGACAGTGGAGGGCAATAGGATGTTCATGGCAACGGAGGGCGGTCAAAAAGACGGCGCGAGGCAACGGCGTATTATAATGGAGGCGTCCTTGTCATTCTGACGCGAAACTGATGGATACCATGGCATTACACCGCCCCCTCATCATCTACAACGATCAGTCCGTTGAAGCGCAGCTTGTCGCTGAGGCGCTGGCTAGGCGCATCGAGTCGACGATTGCTGTCTGGCCTGTTGAAGGGCTGGACAACCGGACTCTGGACGAGCCGCCCAGCGTGGTCATAACCGTTGGCGGTGACGGCACCATTCTGCGGGCGGTACGGTTTGCTGCTCCTCTAGGGGCCGCTATTCTTGGCGTCAACTTTGGCAAGGTTGGGTTCATGACGGAGGTTGAGCCTGCCGATGCTCTGGAGCTGGTGCCCAAATATCTGGAACCCGGCTTTGGGTGGGTGCAGGAACGGGCCATGCTGCAAGTGGACGTTGCGCCTTCCCGGGAGAGGGCAGGCCACAAGTTCCCCCTCCATGCCCTCAATGACGTGGTGGTGGGCAGGGGCGGAGTGTCACGGATGGTCCAACTCAAGACCATTGTCAACGACGCGGAGCTCACAACGCACAGGGCAGACGCCGTTGTGGTGGCCACTGCAACGGGAAGTACGGGATATGCCCTCTCCGCAGGAGGGCCAATCTTGTATCCAGAGTCAACAGACATCCTCATCAAGCCGGTGGCCTCTCACATAACGCTATCCCCCGCTGTGGTGGTGCCGAGGAGTTCAGTGGTGGAGCTTGTGTTGGAGTCCAACCAGGACGGCGCACTGAGTGCAGATGGGTCTCCAGACGGGCCGCTGCAGCCGGGGGACGTTGTCCGGATAGCAGCCAGCCCCTTGTATGCCAAATTCCTCCGGGCGGGGAGTCCTGACCGGTTTTACTCCTCTTTGGTCTATCGGCTGCGCCGGGGCATGGAGCCCCATAGTGGAGCGGGTGCGCCTACCCAACAAGAGGCGGACCGCCGTGCCTGAGACTGAAAAGACGATATCAAGCGAGCGCGTATACGAGGGCAGCCGCATCAATGTGCGCCGAGACGTGGTCAGTCTGCCTGATGGCGGCACCGCGCAACGAGACATTGTTGAGCACCCTGACGCCGTGAGCATTGTGGCTGTGGACAGCGACAACAATGTGGTCCTTGTACGGCAATACCGTCGCGCGCCAAAGCTCTTTTTACTGGAAGTGCCAGCCGGCGTTATGGACCCTGGGGAAGAGCCCGTGCAGACTGCTCAGAGAGAGTTGCGTGAGGAGACGGGGTTTGCCGCCGCCACGCTTGATTTCCTTGGAGATTTCTACACCGCTCCGGGCATCCTGACGGAGCGCATGTACGCATTTTTGGCCACTGGCTTGACTGAAGACGCACTGCCGCCTAACGAAGATGAAGACATTGAGGTGGAGCGAGTCCCTCTTGCCAAGGCCATGGAGATGGCGAGGTCTGGTGAGTTGAACGACGCCAAGAGCATTGTGTCATTGTTGCTGGCGGAGCGGCGGCTTAATGGATTCACTGGCTGACGAGCCTGCCGGTTAGTTGGCGCTAAACCCACGCCCTGGCCCTTGGCGGTCAGCCCTCCGCAGCAATTGGGCCTGCGCTTGTTTTACCTGCTCAAGCTCCAATTCCAACCGGCTGGTTGTGGTTGCGGCTTCCAGAAACCGCTGCTGTGTACGGTTGTCGCCTTGGAATGCCTGGGCCACAAGATAGGAGAGCTCCGTGGGCTGGTTAGGGAGCGTCAACTCACCACCCGCCCAGTCTTTCTGAACCTGTGACGATGATTGGATGTACGCAGTCACAGTTTGCTGAAGGTCCTTGATCAGGTCATCTGAGACGTCTTCAGGAGGCTCGTCCTCCAAAAATTCCACTTCAGCAGAGAGGTAGGGGCGGTCATGCAAGAAGGTATGCACCTTAAAGCGTTTGCCTCCCACCGCCAGCAAGCTCATGCGCCCGCCACCCAAGGACTCTGACTGCCTGATGTGTGCGGTGGTCCCTATGACATAGGGTTGTGCCTCCACGTCCGCAACCTCAGCGCCGGAGCGGAGCAGCAGGACGCCAAAGGGTTCATCCTCTTCCAAACATTCCTTGGTGAGTTGTTGGTAACGTGGTTCAAAGACATGCAGCGGCAGTTGCATGTCCGGGAAAAGGACAACGCCGCCCAGGGGGAAGAGTCGTAAAAAATGAAGGTCTGGTGCTGTCATTGAGCGCTCCACAGAAGCGTGGCGGGAGTGTACTACAGCTTGTCGCTATCGCGCATAGGTGCCCATGATCTGTCCCACGCCCAACACATGACCATTTATGGCTTCAAACAACTCAGATTTGATGGCTCCCGGCTCCAGGTCTACGGCTGAATCCAGCGCATATAGCCTGAAGAAGTAGCGGTGGTCACTCCCGGTGGGAGGGCACGGCCCGCCGTAGCCTGTGCGGCCAAAGTCGTTCTTGCCCTCCAACATGCCGTCCGCTGTCGCCTCAGAGAGGCCAGAGGACTCGGTGCCCAAGCCGTACGCAACCCAATGACTCCACGTTCCGCCAGGTGCATCCGGGTCTTCCATGATTAGGGCCAGGCTTTGAGTGCCGGTGGGGATGGATTCCCAGGCCAGGGCAGGTGAGCGGTCATCGCCATCGCAGGTGAATACAGTTGGTATCTGGCTGCCGCTCTCAAAGGCTGGGCTTGTAAGGTGGACGAATGCCGTAAAACCCTCCACGGGCGCCAATACGTCAGGCGCTTGGCCGTCACCGCCGCAAGCCGCCAGCGTCAGCAGCATAGCGCCTGCTATGGATGCAAGGCTCAAACCTTTCATATGCCACCGCCCGTTGGTCATCATGCTCCAACCGTCCGCACCGTGACCAGATTTGTTTGGCCGCCAATCACCTGCGGAGCGGAGCCCACCACCACGACCCGGTCATTGGGAGCGACCACCTGCATACGCGACAGTTCTTGAAGGCATTGCTGGACCATGGCTTCAGTTTCCGTCAATGGCTGTATGAGTACGGGCGTTATGCCATACCAGAGCGCCAACCGGCGGAACACAGAAGGGTCTCCGGTGAAGGCGTACACGGGGGTGAAGGGTCGTACGCTTGCAAGCACCTGCGCTGAACGGCCGCTCTTGGTGAATACGGCTATTGCTTTTGTGTCCAAATCAGTTGCTATGGACTTAGCGGCGCGTGCCATAGCGTGCGCTTCGTCGTTTGTGGGTTCACTGGTTGTACGAGCGTCCGTGTTTGCCGGCTCAGCCTCATGAGCAATGCGCACCATGGTCTCCACGGTAGCGATAGGGTGTTTACCCACGGCTGTTTCAGCAGAGAGCATTACGGCGTCCGTGCCGTCCAGGATGGCGTTGGCCACGTCACTGGCTTCTGCCCTTGTGGGTACGGCATGCTCCACCATGGACTCCAACATCTGTGTTGCGGTGATTACCGGCAGGCCAAGCTCATTGGCGCGACTGATGATCCGCTTTTGGAGCAGCGGCACGCGCTCTGGAGAGACCTCCACGCCAAGGTCTCCACGTGCAACCATGACACCGTCACTTACGGACATGATGCCTTCCAGGTCATCCAGCGCCTGGGGATTCTCTATCTTTGCAATGATGGGAGAGTTTCCACCCATCTGGTGGATATACCGGCGACAGTCCAGCACGTCATCCCTGCGACGTACGAAGCTTAGCGCGACGTAGTCCATCTCATGACGTACGCCAAAGGCCAGGTCATCTTTGTCCTTGTTTGTGAGCGGTGCAGCCGTCACGTGAGTATCCGGTAGGTTCAGTCCCTTATGTTCTCCAAGCTCACCACCGCGCTCTACTTCCGTCAGAACCTCATAGGGGGACACTTTCAGCACCCGTAGGGCTATGACTCCGTCAGCCAGGAGCATGCGGTGGCCCGGGGCAACGTCAGTGGAGAGTTGCGGGTAGGGTATGGAAATGCCGTCCTGGCTCCCTTCCACTTCCTCCGTGGTAACGGTCAATTTTTGTCCGCTCTCTAGTAATAGTGTGCCGCCGCCGGAGACGCGGCCAGTCCGCAACCGTGGCCCCTGGATATCCTGGAGCAAGGCCACCGCGCGGCCAGCCTCTTGAGAGAGCCTGCGGATACGGGGAATGGCTTGTTCAAACTCTGCATGAGTCCCGTGGGAAAAGTTGAGGCGGAAGCAGTCCACCCCGGCTCGGATGAGACGGCTCAAGGTGTCTTCACTGAAGCAGGCGGGGCCTAGCGTGGCGACGATTTTCGTTCGCCGGTACACCTGTATGTTCGGCACGTAGCCTCCACATTGGTGAGCGTTCCCGTCATCATAGCAGGGGCGGTTGTACAGCGGCCAGCTTGCCCTTGTGATACTCAGTCAGTGTACAGACCATCGCCCTAAAGGTGGATTGACGGTTAGTGGGCAACCACGTAGAGTTGTTCGTAGGTGGCTTTGTAAGCCACCCTTTTACTGTAGCGCGGTGTCAAAGAATAGGTAGGCGCAACGAAAGCGCGCCCACCGTACATTCCGCATTGGGGACGTGTCGATATTTCTACCGATATATTCCGCGTCCGGATGCTAATCAATCGGACGCTTCGGGCTACGGCCCTCCTCATAGTACTTACCAGTTCAGCCTGCGGCCTAGACGGAGACGGCAGCGGGCTGTTTGGCGATGGGTCTGGCAATGCGCGTATTACGGTTGATGCCCTTGCGGATGTCCAGATAAGCCCCTCAGTGCCCACCCGGGTAGGGTCAGTCCAGGCGGTGCCGTCAATAGTTACGGTGCCCCAGGGGAACGTTGCCATTTTCACAGCGGTGGCCCTGGATACAGCTGGACGCTACCTCAGCAATGTGAGCTTGCAATGGCAAATGCGTGACCAGCGTGCAGGCACAATCACGGTAGGTGGCGTCTTTACGGCTGGCACGCAGCAGGGAGTTTACCAACGCGCCATTGAGGTCACGGCCGTTCAAACGGTGGGGGACCGGGAGTTCAAGGGACGGCCTCAGTTGTGGTGGTAACCGTAGGCCCGGCAGGGGCCACATTGGCATCCGTTACGCTATTTCCTTCCATCAACCAAGTACGCCCCGGGACCCAAGTGCTTTTTCAAGCTATTGCCCTGAGTGAAACCGGTAGCTATATCCAGGGCGTGGACCTCCGTTGGCGGGTCACTGACCCTCTGGCTGGGACCATGCAAAGCAATGGCATTATTATTGCAGGGGATACCCATGGCGTTTATTCAAATGTGATTGAGGTACAGGCCCGGAGGCTGGGGGGCACAGAGGCTCGAGTAATCGCGACAGCTTCCATAGCTGTCCTATCAGCGGAAGACATACTTGCAGATGGAGTACGCGCCATCATTGCTCCTGAGTCCATAGTGGGGCTTCCGGGTGAAGAGAAGCAGTTCCTGGCCTTTGTTTATGACCGGCAGGGAGTGCGGGTGCCTATAGACCGGACCATATGGCGAGCATCTGATCCTAATGTGGGAGCGTTTGCTGACGATGGGGTCTTTACTATGGGTAATGCGCCGGGGCTGCATCTGGACGCAATACAAGCCATAGTTGTACTTGGCGGGGAATTCTCCGGCGCTACTGTTCCAGCTACTGCAACGGTAGTTATACGGAGCGCGGACGATGTTACACGTACACCCATAGAGGGGCAGCGCAGCATCATTACTCCGGATATCATTCGCCTTCGGCAAGGTGACACGCAGCAGGCGACGTTCCTTAATTTCGACTTGGATGGTAATCGGCTTGAGGCAACTGACGTTCAGTGGACAGCGCAATCTGGTGTGGCCATGGTGGACAGTCGCGGTCGGATTACTGCAATTGGAGAGCCGGGGGTGTATCCAGGCGCTGTCCAAGTACTGGTGCGTGATGAATTCACAGGTAATGGGCCGCCGCGCCAGGCCACAGCCACGCTCGTGGTGCTGGGGCAGTTGAGCAGAGTGGAAATTACACCGGCCAGCGTCACAATGAAGCCTGGTGGCAGCCTCCTTTTCTTGGCTAGCGCATATGATGCGGCGGGGTTCCAGTTATTTGACGTCAGCTTTACGTGGGACCTGCAAGATAGCGGCGCAGGGAGATTGACCACTTCAGGCCTTCTGAGTGCTAGCGATAATCCCGGAGATTATCCAGCCGCCATACGGGTGCGCGCGGTCCAACGGGTAAGGTGAGAGCGGAGGGAACGGGCATCATCCAGTGAGACTGACCTATTCTTGCAATAGGGCAATGGTGTCAAAGGCAATCAGTCTGACCTCTAGTGTATTGGTGCCTGGATAGTATGTTGTGATGAGTGGACGCCAGAGGCCCTCCTCTGCGTCCAGCAGAGCCACAAGCAAACGGTCACCTTGTATGCCAGCGCCAGTAAGAGTGGCTACTGGAATTGTTAACTTCATGGGCCGCGCGAATGCGGTGGACACGGGTTCAGCTAAAGCATCGAACGGCTCAAGGAGGAAGGCTCGTAGTAGGGTTCGTCCTTGGCTAGCTGCAGGCAGGTCTTCAACGGCCAAGGGCGTATACCTGATCTGGAGGGTGTGGTCCGCTGTGCCGGCATCCACTACCAGTGTGATGGGCGGATGCTCATTGGTGCTTTCAAAGACCAGGGTGGTCTGGGGGACTGGCGGGACAAGGGGAATCTGCCCCGGCCATTGAGGAAAGACCACAAGCGTAGAGCTGCCTGGTAGCGCAGCAGATACCTCAACGGGGTCTTGTAAGAGTGGGGGAGTGAATGGGACGCCAGGGGGTGGCGTTGGCCATGGCGCCTCTTGCGCGCTGATGGAAGTGCCGTTGGCAGCCATGTACCCGGCTATCACGGTTAACATCACTATCAAACCTGTTAGCGGGGGCGAAGAGAAGAGTACGCGGAAATTCACAAGAACTCCAGGGCCGGGGCTGAGGCTAGGATGCCTTCAATGTCATTGCCCACTTCAAAGCTAACTATTCTGATTTGAACTGTCAAGGAATGGATGGATGGAGTACCGTACACAGCTAACGAAGAGAATATCGCAATATGGCTGCTGTGGCTTAGTAAGAAGGCCAAGGAGGGCTTTATGTATGTGTTGATGGTCAACGTGCATGTGAAACCGGAACACCGGGACGCGTTTATCGAGTCCATTACCGCTAACGCGGTGGGCTCAAACACTCAAGAGCAAGGGTGTCTGCGCTTTGATATTGTGCAGAACAACGATGACCCTAACCGGTTTTTCTTCTATGAGGTCTATAGGTCAGAGGCAGACCTTGAGGCGCACCGGGCGTCGCCGCACTTCCAGCAGTACGCCAAGCTCTCTCCAGAGTTCCTGGCAGAGCCTCCTGCGCGAGTGGGCGGGAGCAACGTGTACCCGGCTGATGACGCCTGGCGCTAGCTCTCTTCCAGCACCTCTTTGAGCACCTGATATGCGTTTACGGCCACCGGCCAGCCACCGTAGAAGCCTACGTGCATAATGGCTTCTGCCAATTCATCCTTGGTCAGGCCGTGGCGCAGTGCCCGCCGTAGGTTGCCGCGCAACTGGTCAGTCCTGTACAGGGCCGCCAGCGCGGATACGGCAAGGATGCTCCGTTCCCGTTTGGAGAGGGCGGGCCGCTCCCAAATCTCGCCAAAAAACGTGTCGTTGGTTAGCTCCGCAAAGCGGGGCATAAGCTCATCCCAGGGGCCAGTTACGCGTTCCGGGGCCATGGTGTCTCCTTTGCATTTCCTCTTGGAATCGCGACAGTGTAGTACCATGCGCTCCGTTCAGCACGCCCCATTTCACAATGCACACAAACAGGAGACCCGCCATGTCCGCGACCAACAATCCTTTACGGTTTGGCATTGCGCTGGGCAACTGGTCTTACGACCGAACGGTGACCATGACAAAGGCGGCCGAGGAGGCGGGCTTCGACGTGGTTGCCATCAACGACCGCCCCACGGAGAACAACCTTGAGGCGTGGACGCTGGCTTCCGCACTTGGAGCGCTTACCACCAAAATCACGATTACCCACCGGACGCTGAACATCCCTTTTCGAAATCCCGGCCTTACGGCAAAGATGGCCGCGACGCTGGACGTTGTCACCGGAGGACGCCTGGAGCTGACTCTGGGGGCTGGCGGACAGGAGCCGCATTACCTAGCCTACGGGATTCCCTACGGTACCGGAGGTGAACGTCTTGCAGATTTGCGAGATGCGGTGACCATCATGCGGGGCATGTGGGGTTCCGAGCC